>JASHQE010000051.1 GCA_030037705.1 Acidobacteriaceae bacterium
GGAATTTTCATCAGCTCCTCCGCGCTCGCATGATTAATGTCGACGCGCGCCTCGGGCGATGGAATCACGTGCGCCTTCGGCTCCGGCGTGCTTTGCGACGCTCTCGTCAATGGCGCGTAGAATGCGATCGCCGCCAGCAACAAAATTCCCGTTTCTGCTCGCACGCCCCCATTCTCCGCTTCCCCTCGGTTCAGCGCAAGCAAGAATAGGAAGCTAGAGCATTTCTCCTTTTCCCCCTTCCCCGGTTGCAAATTCTGATATGCCCGTGGGAACGCAGGTTTGTCTCAAATCAATTGCAGTGGCTAGTAACGAGTGGTTAGTGTCTAGCAAGACTACCATCGACGCTGTATGGGCGTGCAGCTCGTTCGATGTTAGGTGTTCAGTAGGAGTCTTCGATCGTCTGGTTTCCCTTCATTGGGTTGGGACCAGTTCAACGCGCAAAACCATGCTCCGCCCCGGGGCAAGTTGGAGAATGCCCGCACTATCTTGCCAATGATCGCCTCCGTAGTGCCAGGCTATGAACCCTGGTGCCTCCACAGTCAGCCGCATTGGAACTAAAGTAGGAACAAGGATCAAGTTAAAGGAGATCAAATCTTTTTCGTATTTCTCTGAGTTGTCCGCACGTGTGAGAAGAAGATGTGCGGACCCACGAATGGGTACTCCACCTCGATTAGTTACGGAGATGCTCAAATTGCCGGCTGGCGGCCCGAGTTGAAGATCGGCTCTAGTCACCGCGCCTGCATCCACTGTGAAAGTCGGCAACGGGCTCCCTGGTTGCTGAAAAAATTCTGAGCTGAACATTGCGGGTATGTAGCCGCGTACGCCAACAATCGAATAGTGATATGTGCCTGGAGGGAGTCCGTTAAAGAGGAATCTTCCTGAAGCACTGCTTAGAGTCTCGTAATTCGCGCCACCATCGGTTGGTCCTTCCGTTGGTACGACGCGTACCTGCGCAGATGCAACTGGATCTCCGTCTGGAGTAGAAAGAATCCCCACAACTGAGCCGGTCGAACCGGTAGGATTAGGCTGAGCCAGTTGCAGATCCACTTTGAGGGCAAACACTTCTCCGGATTTGAGGTGGATCAGTCCTGCATCGGATTGCCATTGTGAGCCGCCATAGTGCCACGGCTGGTACCCGTCCCGATTAATCGTGACGCGAAAGGGCACCGGAGGAACCATGAGCGGCTTCGCATAGTCGAGCGGCAGTCCTTTGTGCGGATCGACATTGGGCCCCTGATCGCCACCCGGCTGATCGGGGCGAGAGAACGTGACAGTGAAGCCGGTCTTCAGTTGCGTGCCCTTTTCATCTTGAACCGTTAGGGCCAGATAACCGGCGCGCTCGCCCATTTGAATCACTGCTCCCTCGGTCGTCTGGCCAACCGCAACCAACACTTTATTGGGCATCTTCTCTCCGGGAGTGAGATAAAAAGCAAAAAGATTGTACGGATATCCGTCACTCTCCTTGAATGCCTGCAGATAGCTAATACCCCCGGGAAGACCCTCGACCAGGAATCGTCCTTCGGCGTTAGTGGTCGCTCTTCGTTCCGCACGGAGCCCCCCATTTTCCGGGATCGCCATTACGGTGGCATCAGGTAGCGGCTTGCCGTCTCCATCAAGGACGATGCCGCGAATTGATCCTGTAGTTAAGGACGGATCCTGTTTCTCCTGGCCGAAGCAGATCCCTATCATTAGCATCAACACAAGTCCAATGCAACTAAGCCGCTCAAGCATCATCGAGGCCTCTCCGTAAGCAAGAAATATTCCTTTACTGAGGATCGAACTCATGACCAGGTGCAAAGGCCGTTGATGAACCATTGGTTGTCACTCCATTGGCTTGCGTCACGCGCGGACTAATCCATAGTGTGTTCGTCGCACCACCACTGCATGCCGACCAAGTGGAGGTCTGACTATATCCGCACGAACTTGTATGGAATCCGGAAATACAAAAGGTAGTTTGGTTCCCGACGGACATCGTGTCGAGAAACGATCCGGTCGTGCTATTGAATCCACTCGCTGTACATCCGGTTGCCGACGGAGAACCTCCAAACGGCGAGGCGCAACTACTAGTTGGCTGGCTCGGATTACTATAGACTTCCTGGTCAGATGCATTGGTGTTGATCGCGACGCCGTTGGAATCCACAATTTGCATCCACATTTGCCGCACGGCAACTCCCGTCGTCGCACAACTCGTCGGAAAGCCGGAGCCACTGTCATAGATCACTTCCACGTGATCCGCAGGCCCCGGCGGTGTTGTGACTGGGTCGGCGGTCACCTCTCCCAAATAGAGGATTGGGCCAACCTCGGGGAAGTCCTGGTCGTCCACTCCATACCAGTCGTATGATGGGTCTCCCGAATAGACCGGATACTCGCCGTAGTAGTCGAAAAAGTACGGATCGTAATAGCTCCAATAGTATCCATCGAAGTACTCGGAGGCACCGTCGAGCATTACGATCTGGAAATCTCCATAGCCGATGTAGTTTAGGTCCGGTTCCGGCGTGAAATCGGGGATGTCGGCTTCGGTGGCTGCCTCAATGTCCTGTATCGCGTCATCGAAGTTGCCGCCGGGATAAATTGTGCAGGTCGTTATTGGATCGCCGTAAAACGCTAAAACGTCGTACGAAGGGTCCATGACGCAAGAAGCGGACATGGTATTGCTCGAGCTATCATAGTAGATGGTTGCCGTACCCAGAACATCCTGCGCCCTTGCCGCGCTGATTGAGACAGCGACGAGCAACAGACATCCCCATGAAGCGCGATTAATTGGCCATTTCATAACCATCTCCTCGGGAAAAGATCGTTAGTTGGTTTTGGGCGTAGTTGCTGAGGTCTGGCTGTACTTTTTGTACACCGGGGACGGTCCGAGACCCGCTGAAGACGGCTTCTCCTTGAGGGCCTGGTCGAATTTCCCGAACGCGCCCTCGCCGAGTTGGTTTCGCAACTGATCGCGAGCGGCGAGAATGATCTGGATGCGCTGCTGCCACAGGGAATCGAGTTCCGGCGGCGGAGGAGCAATGGGAAGGGTCTTATTCACGATTCCGAAAGGGTGCTGAGCGCGGAAAGCGTTGATGATCACTTTGGCCTTTGCGTCCTGAGCCGCGACGTCTTTCTCGCACTGAACGGCAATCGCTTCAAGAATCTTGGCTTGCGCTTCATCCAGGCCGCCCTTTTGTGCAACTAGCAAGCGAAGATTGGACCGATCAATGCCCTGCTGCTCGGCAGCATCAGCCTTCTTTTTGAACATCACCACGTCGTGGAAGGCATGCCGGTAAAGAAACCACTCCGGCAAGGGTTTCTCCTGTGGGTGCTGGACAGGAACTTGTCCGAGTATGATTCCCGGCGCAGTCAGGAACATCAGCAAAAATACGCTCATTGCTTTTTGCATAAGCTCTCCAATGAAGCTGCGGTTAACGACAGCTCGCCATGACTTGAAGCACAAGATGCAACTGATTCTAGGGATGCATACCCGTCAGAACCAGGAAATGTGCCAAGTCTGTCCGGTAAAAGTTTCGTTGAGTTCTTGGCTGGCTTCGAGAAGTGCTCGAGGCAGTGACGAGCAGCCAGCAAGTAGAAAGGAGGGCCGTACTTTCTAAAACCGATTCAGGGAATCCACTCTAGTGTGGTGAATCGTTAATTTGTTGAAGAACAACCGCAGATCCCCTTCGACTTCGCTCAGGGCAGGCTTTCGACTGCGTCCGCCGCGGCGGACTTCGCTCAGCATGACAAACTTAATTGATGCGAATGAATGACTCAGGAGACTAGAAATTGAACGTAGCCTGTAACGAGATGTTCCGATTGCCCGCCGTTGGCGATGCAAAAAATCCGCCAGCCAAGGTCTGTGACGCGCCGAAGAGGCTCTGGGGCTGCAGTAGCCCGGTCGTCGTGTTCATTGTGGGCGCGAGCGCTCCATTGGGCGTGCCGAGGTTTTCGTGGTTCAGAATGTTTGTTCCCCATGCCGAAAAGGTCAGGCTATATTTCCGCGGAACATTTTGATTCAACCGTCCCGGACCGCCCTGGCTTCCGCTCAAACCGCCATTCAGGCCCGAGCCTATTCCGCCTCCGCCGCGATAACCGCCTCCATTCCTCCCGCCACCGCTTCCCGGGCCGCTTCCGCCTTCCACGGCCGGGCCGATTCCAATGACCTTGCTTACGCGCAGATTGAGCGACACATTGGCAGGCCCGGTGCCTAGTCCGTATGGCACGATCTTTTCATTGACTGCATACGGCTCAATCGCTGCACCGGGAGCGGGATTCGCGACGCCATACGGTTCGGGATCGAAACAGCCCCATTTGGTGCTGATGGCAGTTGGCTCAGAGCAGCTCGCCGCGTAAGTCGGCCGTCCGTTAAATTGGTTGTTTGCCGTCAGGTCGTTGCCCGTGGTGATGTTGAACGGCGTGCCCGAATTCGCGACAACCATCGGTGAAAAGGATATCTCCCACGGCAGATTGAAATTGCCAAAGAGCATGAAGCGATTGTGAATGTCGAAGCTGGTTCGGCCGTAATCCAATCCCGGATCGCTCGAAACCGAAGGCACCGAACTGACGCCGCTTGTATCTCCCTGAGCGTTCGAATACGTGTAATTCGCAACGAAACTAAATTTACTGTACGTGGCGCGCACCGTTGCCATAACCTGATGCTCGCGGTAGAAGCCACCCGATTGGTATTGCAGATCGTTGGTCGCGGGCGCGGCTGGATCAATCGCCGGATAAGTGTCGCTCAACGCGTTCGCAAGTGGAAATTCAGCCGCCGCGCTTAGATTGTCCGTAAAGAACTGGTGCACGCCCTGCGAATAAACGTAGGTCACGTTGCCCGTCAGTGATTTCGTCACTTGGCGGTCCATGCCAATCGCTGCCTCCATGTCATTCGCTGCGTGGAAATTGGGAGCGATGGTATAAAACGTCGGAGCATTTTTTCCTGTCGTGCTCCCCGATGTGCTGGCCGAGAGCGGCGTTGTGACGTACTGGTTGAAGGCGATGCCGGAAGTCTGAATGAATTGCTGCTCATTCGTTCCATTTTCGTGAATCGTGTTGATTACGTAGGGCGCGCTGGCGCCGAATCCATTCGCAACCGTGAAGCGCTGGTAGAACCATCCATACCCCGCACGCAGGATTGTCTTGGGTTGCTTCTTGCCGGCACCTTTGCCCAATGCATAAGCCAAGCTCACGCGCGGCGCCCAGTCGTTTTTGCCGCTGATCCAATTCTGCGTCTCCCAGCGCACGCCATAGCTGAAGGTGAACCCAGGATTTACCTTCCAGTCGTCCTGATAGAACAGCGCCGCATCAAACAGCGTGGCCTGCGCTACGGGGTTGTTGATCTTTGTATACGTGTATTGCTGCGGCGCACAACTTGCCGGCGGAGTTGAACCTTGTGGTGTCTGGTAGCAACCAACAAACGACGATGTTCCAGAGAAGGTATAGGCTCCGTTGCTGCCGCTCGTCGTATAGTTCACGTCTGGATAAGCCCGCAGCCTGGCTCCGAAGTTGAGCGAGTGTGCGCCAGCGACTCCTGAGAAATAATCCTGCAGCTCAAGGTCATTCTCATGATCCTGTGTGCTTTGCTCCGGATTGCCACCGTCAGAAAACTGCTCCTGCACGGTAAACGACGGAAGATTAGAAATTGCCGACGAGGTGTCGCGCACTCTGCGGTACTGAAAGCGAATATCGTCGACGAGATTCTTGCTCACGATCCAGCTATCGGAGATTTGCAGCGCATTTTCCTGGCTGTTGCTGTTAGTGGCGTGTTCCGGCAGCGTAAGCCCAGTGCTGCCGATGCTGTTGGTGCTGACGGAACGGTTATACGTCTCCCGGATTGTCAGCGTATTTGCCGAACCAAGTTGCAGATCGATGCGCGGGCTGATGTCGAGCCGCGACGTGGGATTTCCGAAAGCTTCGTTGATCGACGTTCCATTCAAATTGGAAGCAGTAATGCTTGCAGGATCGATGGCTTCCACAATGTTTTCATTGAGCTGCTGGCGCGAGAAGGCGCTCACAAAGTAGGAGGAGCCCTTGGTAATCGGTCCGCCGACTGATCCATGCATGTTCCATGAATAGTACGGCGGTTCCGATTTACTTGTCAGCAAGGGGTTCTGCGAGTTGAACGCCGAATCGTTTCCTTGCGCCTGAACCTCTCCATGCACGGACCCTGTGCCTGGTTTGGTAAAGATCTCAATACGTCCATATCCCAGCCGGTCATACTCTGCAGAAAACGGATTCTGGTTTACGCGAATCTCGCGGATCGACGATTTCGGCGGCAACTGTCCACCGGTGAAGCCATCAATATATATTTGTCCTCCATTTGGCCCGGCCGCCGGTCCTGCCAATGCTTCCAATTCATTCTGTAACTCATCGGGATCGTCGGAGAGCGCATTGAGGTCTTGCCCCTGAATCACCACGGCGTTCGCATTGTTCTCAGGACTCGTGCTCACGGTATTGGCCTCTGATTCCACCTCGATCTGCTGCTGCTGGACCTCAATCTGCAACGAAGGATTCACGGTTTTCAACTGTCCCATCGTCACCACGATTCCCGGCACAGAAAATGCAGCAAATCCGTTCGCAGTTGCTGTTACGCTATAGGTGCCGGGTGCCAGCCCGTGAATCGTATACGTCCCCAGGCCATTCGAAGTCGCTTTTCCGGCAACCTGACCGGCAGTTGTAAGAGCGACGACAGTCGCGTTGGGAATGACCGCACCGCTTGGATCGGTGACTTGGCCATGGATGCCTCCCATCGCGTTGGGTGCGCTCTGAGCGACAGATGGATTGGGAGCGGCTGGCGCAGCGTTCTGAGCCTGAGCGGCTGTCGCGCTCAG
>JASHQE010000007.1 GCA_030037705.1 Acidobacteriaceae bacterium
CAGATGTTTCGACTCTCCGCCGCGGCGGACTTCGCTCAACATGACAGTGCTTGATTTACTTTTCAGCAACTTGGAGTTGGTCTATATGTCGATACGGCCTAGGTCTGGTTGCATCAATGGTCTGGTCAGGTAAAGAAACTTCCCTCAGGGGCTAAAGCCCCAGTGTTCATGAGGCTTTTGCGGCACGACTCAAGTCGTGCCCTGTTACGAAACCATTTATGCAACCAGTTCTAGGTCTCTGGCCGCATGAATTCGTTTCGTCCGCATAGTGGTGCCCCAGGTCTTCCGCCGTGGCAGACCACGGCGGAAGACCTGGGGCACCTAAGATGATACAAAATCAAGCGGTCAGAGACCTGGTGAACAGAACCTGAATAGCGGGACTTCTTGGAGAATCGAATATGTCGCATGAGTTAACACCTCAGTCGGGCGCGTCGGGCTTCTCTGATCGAGAGCCATGCAGCAGAGAAACGACGCGGCGCGAATTTCTACAGGGATCGGCGGCTATGGCTGGATCGCTGCTGGCCGGCCCTGCGGGGGCTTCTTTTGCCGCGGCACAGACCACGGCAAAGCGACCGAACCTGGTGTTCTTTCTCGGCGAAGGGCAGCGATTCGATGCGCTCTCCATTGCCGGCAATTCCATTTTGCAGACGCCCAATCACGACCGCATCGGACGCGAAGGCATGCTATTCCGCAATGCCTTCTGCACAAACGCGCTCTGCGCGCCGGCGCGCGCGACGCTGCTGACCGGCCTATACTCCCGCACATCGGGGGCTCTTTCGAACGAACATCTCAACATTCCACTGCCGGCTGACATTCCGCTCTTCACCGATTTGCTGCGCGAAACCGGGTACGAGATCGCGATTGTTGGCAAAGTTCACACGCACAATGGCGTTGAAGAGCGGAATTGGGATTATTACTTCGGCCATAATAGTCCCGGCAACAACTATGCCAATCCATTTTTCAAAGAAGGCCGTAATGGAAAGATGGGAGAAGAACGGCAATACGAAAAAGTATACCCAGACGATCTTGCTGTGGATCGCGCGCTGGATTGGCTGCGCACGCGTAAGAGCGACAAGCCATTCTGCCTGCTGGTCTGGTTTGTCGCGCCGCATGAGCCATTCTTCCGCGCCCGCCGCCACTTCGATCTGTATCGCAAAACGGTGATTCCCAAGCCGGCCACCTTTGACGACGATCTCAAAGGATATCCCGGAAAACCGGCCTGCTTTGCGGCTGCGAAGAACAAGATCGGCACCACGCCTGAACATGAGTCCGCCGGATCGCACGAGGGCATGGTGAAGGATTATTATGCAGGGCTGGTTGCCGTGGACGAGAATATCGGAAAAGTGTTTCAGTACCTGGAAGAGAAAAACATCCTGGACGACACGGCGATTCTGCACACCTCCGATCACGGCTTCTTTTTGGGGGAGTGGCGGCTCTTCGATAAACGGCTGATGCATGAGCCTTCGATTCGCGTGCCGATGATGATCCGTTACCCGAAGCGAATTCCAGCGGGCACAATTCGCGAAGAACAGATTCTCGATCTCGACGTGGCGCCGACGCTGCTCGATCTGGCAGATGTGCCGATTCCCAAGCATATGGAAGGCAAAAGCATGATGCCCTTGGCACAGGCTGCCGATCCGACTTTTCGGAAGGAGTGGTATTACCAGTACTACGAGTGGCCTAACCCGGAAGGCGTGCGTCCGCATCGAGGCATCCGGACGGAACAGCACAAGCTGATCCACTACACGATGGAGCCGCAGGAGTTTGAGATGTACGACCTGACGGCAGATCCTGGGGAGACAGAAAATCTCTATGGCGATCCGCGCCATGCTGAGATGCAGAAGAAACTATGGGATCACATGCAGGAGTTGCAGGCGCGGGTGCCGCAAGGGCCCCTGTTCAGTGGCATAACTGCGTTGCCGGAACGGAGTTGATAGCCAGGAAGAGGAGCGACCGTTGAGGACAGAGCGCATCCAAGAAACGTTCTCGGAACATTCTCGCGCGCAAAGATATTGCGTTACTGAATTTCAAGCCGCTGCTCAGGCATTGCCGAGTCAATGCCGTTAATAAATCGATAACCGGAACGCAAATCAGAAACAAGATAATGCGGATCCTCAGGGCTGTCTTCAATCTTCATGCGCAATCTGCGAATGAACGTTCGCAGATACTCTAGTTCACCGCCGTAATCCTGACCCCAAACAGCTTTTAACAGCTTCGCGTGACTCACAGTCTTGCCGGCATGAAGCATCAGCAACTGCAATAACGCGAACTCTTTGGGGGTCAAATGAACGCGGCTTCCATTCTTATGAACCAGATGGCGCCCGAGATCGAGCGTGATCTTGCCGATCGAAATCACCGCACTGCTTTCATGCTCTGGAAGCCGGCTGCGGCGGACTGCCGAACGAATACGGGCAAGCAGCTCACGGATATGGAATGGCTTCGCCACGCAATCGTCCGCGCCCGCATCCAATGCTTCTACGATCCGGTCCTCGCTCGCTTGCATGGTCAGGGCGATGATCGGCAACTTGGGGTGACTTTTGCGCACAGTACGGCATATGTCGACTCCGGACATACCGGGCAGTAACATATCAAGCAAAACCAGGTCGAACCTTGCCGCACGTAGATGCGCCAATGCCTCCTCGCCGCTATCTGTTTCGGTAATTGCAAAACCAGCGTGCAAAAGGCTTGGACATAAAGCCTGCCGAATCGCAGTTTTATCGTCCACAATGAGCACTCTACCCTTGTCTGAATTCATGGCTTTCACGTTCTTGAACGGATTGCCGCATCTGTGCCACGCCGCAGCGGGAGAGGCGTGAAGAGGCAAATCCGCATTTGAACCTATTTAGTTGTTGCCAGGGGAGTCTGAGCCGAATCTGCCATGTTCCGTTGCTCCGCAGCCAGCCTTGTCTCTTTCTCTAACTGTGCGCGATAAACCTGCGCCAGAGTTTTCGCGCTCCAATAAGGATTCGGAATTTTGTTGCGATCCGCCATTCCTTCGACACTCGCCCAATGCTGCATCAGGTTTTCTTCTTCGGCCAGGTCAGCCTGGAGTTTTTTAATGTTCGCAGAATAGTACGCTGCAAGACGCAAATGGTCTTCAGCGTTGGTGGCGTGCGCTGCCAGATCTCGCGCCTCCGCCGCAGTGAGGGGTGGGTCGGAAGAATGCGAAGACTCCGCAACCAGCGGCCCTCCGGTGCTTGCCAGAATGACGCAGATCAAGGGCAAATTAAGACAATTACGCATATCAATTTCTCCTTGGTTGAATTGCACAATTTTTTTCTGCCGGATTGGTGCACCGGCGCTCTCAACTTACTTGTCCAGATGAAGCCAAAGCTGCAAGATCATGCCTAGAAGGAATAGCGGAGCGAGAACTGCTGAACGCGTGGAACACTGAGGGTACGCGAGTAGGCCCCGAGGCTGCCTTTTCCCACCGAGTTCTGCAGCGATGTCGTCGGATTGCAGTCGAATCGAACAGAGTTCGTGAGATTGAAGACTTCCCAATCGAATTTAAGGCTCTGCCCCTCCATAATCTTCCAGGACTTCATCAGGCCCGCATCGGTGTCAAAGAATCCATCGCCGCGATATTTATTGCGCTCGCCCACTTCTCCGGGCAGCGGGTAACGCAACGGGCTGGAGGTCGAGAGACCGGTGATGCCGGCGACTAAGGCCGTTGGATTGGGAAATGCGTCGGGCGTTCCGTTAAGAATGGTCTTTTTAGGAGCCAATGCCCCCAAGGGCGCGGTCTGAATAGTCATGCTTTGTTTAGGCCATGCAGTCATCCAGCCACCGGCAATTTGCAGGCCGAAAGGCAATCCGCTGCTCCAACGTCCGAGACCATTGAGCTGCCAGCCGCCGAAGATCGCATCGGCGAGCCCGTTCGATGCACTTAAGAATCGTTCGCCGGCGCCGAATGGAAGTTTGTAGACGGCATCCGCTGTAACGAGATGCTTGGTATCAAAATCAGCTACGCCTTTGTTCTGCCGCGGATTGAAGGAGTTGATCAAGACGCCCGTGGAAGCATCCGCAGTTGTGCCTACAGACGTGCAGCTCGTACAAGTGCGTTCCGCATCCGAACCGATGTCGATCGCGCGCGAGAAGGTGTAGCTGAAGTCGGTCTGATAACCGTGCACCATGGCATGACGAACAGTCAACTGGCCGCCGTTATAGGAACTGTAGCCAATGGTGCCGTCGGAGTAGAGTGAGCTGAAGGCGCCGTTATAGTAGCGATAAAGCTGCCCTCCGCAACCGGGAGAACAGAGAGTATCCATCAGGTTCAGGTCATCTGTGGCGTTCAGAGGTTGAGCGGCATATTGGTTGTAGATGTTCTGCGTCGCCGAGTTGCCGGCCTGGCAGACGGTCTTGGGGCAAGGGATCGAGGCCATGGATGATCCGGTTGCGCCGGCGGCGTCGGGAAACAGATCTTCCCAGTACGCAATCTTTGCAACGCCGGATGTCGGCACCTTAGCATACGCCTGCTTCTCAAGAAGAGACGCTGCCGTAAAATAATCCATTCCAGACTGAGGATCGACAAGATCGAGGGGCATACCGAGATCGCGCTGAACGATGAGATGACGTCCGATGCGCCCGACGTACGCGGCTTCCATTACAAATCCCTGCGGCAGTTCCCGTTGCACATCCAGATTCATCGCATAGGAGTAAGGAGTCTGAAGTTTATCGTCAATGGCCCACGCAAATGCCTGGCCTGAAGAAGGCGGCGAGTAAGGATATTGAATCGTAGCTGCGGGCGGCGGCAACAGGCTTGGAGGCAGGATGTTGGCGGGATATGTGGGCAGCGTCGTAATGTTGATGAAACGCGGAGCCGTATCGGGGCTGAAGAATCCAGCCGGAGTCGACTCGGAGCCGCCGAGTCCGTACGAGCCCAGCTCTGAGAAGTTGCGGACCAGCGCCTCGCCGAAGTGATCGAAGTAAAGGCCGAAACCAGCGCGGATCGTGGTCTTCGGATTCATCGCATAGGCGATGCCCACCCGCGGAGAGAAGTTCAGCCAGTTCATGGGATAGAAAGGTTTGGCATGATTGGCCTTTCCGGAAGGCGCGAAGGTGAAGTTAGGTTGATCGACAACGCTCTTCGCTGCCTCGGTCGCGCGGGTTTCAAACCATTGATGTAAGCTGACGGTGGGCTGCACCTGCTGGCCATTCACCTCGTACGGAGTTTGTAGAATGGTGTGCCTGACGCCGTAAGTAAGCGTAATCTTTGAGGTAACACGCCACTGGTCCTGGAAGTAATATTCGAGCTCATTGGCGTTGAAGTGACGGTGAATCAGACTTCCAGTGGGAAGCAGAGATGCGCTTCCATTGCCGTTATTGTGATATTGATAAGCGATCGACTCCGAGGCGACAACTCCGGCTATGCCCATGGCCAGGCTGCTATAAGAAGAACCAAATGAGGACAGCACGGGCGCATACCCCGCCGCGATGCCCTCAGGCGATGCCGGATCAAGCGACTGGCCGGTGTTTGAGATTGCGTCGAAGTTTTCGCCGGAACTGGCAGAGGCCGAACTATAGGATTTAGCATCCGTCCCTATCTGGTCTTGTATGTTGCGGTAATTCACGCCAAACTGGAAGTTATGCGACTTTTTGATCCAGTTAAGATCGTCGATCACGTTAATCACGGGCACGAGGATGATCTGCGTTCTTGTGGTGGCAAAGGGAAGACCAATCACAGTAGGCGTCGTATAACTGGTTTTGCCGGGACCTTGATCTGAGTAGCTTTGCCGTGTATAGCCAACCCGCACGTTATTGATCACGGTGTTGGAAAGGACCCATGTCTCGCCTGCGCCAAAGCCTTTCGTCCCATCCGTATGGGTGTCCTGCGACGGCTGCGCGACCGGCGAGAAATAACCGGCCGCTCCTTTGGTCGGATAGAGCGCGGGTTGCAGCGATCCGTCATCCTGCAGATCGCCGCGGACGAAGAGCCGGTGCTTGCTGTTGATCACGTAATCGACTTTAAGTATCTCGGTATTGAGAATAAGAGGATTCGGCGCAGACCATGTAAATTCGCTGGTATTGTAGCCGTCTCCCACACCCGTTGCGTTGGGAAGCGGAAACTGATTGGCAAGCGCGATTACATTGGGGTCCTCGCCGTGCCCCCATGGGCAGCTCGTCGTGCAGTTGGGATCGAGAACCGCAAACTGCGCCGGAGTCAACTGCGCAAGATAAGTGCCCGTTCCCACTGTGCTAACAACGTTGCTTCCCGACTCGTCTCCGGTTGTGTACTGAAGCAGACCGTTGCGCAAAGCCTGCGTGGGCACAGTATCGATAACCTGCTGATTTTCTGCCGTAGGCTGGCGCTCAAAACTGTTGAAGAAATATATGCGATCCTTGCGGATTGGACCGCCAAAGGCAACACCAAAGGTATTGCGAATGAGCTCACCGGGTTTATTTCGTACGCCTTCAAGCAGTTCGGTTTTCTTGTTGAACCAATCGTTTGCGGCAAAGAAGGTATCGCGATTGTATTCATAGGCGCTCGCGTGAAAGCTGTTGGTCCCCGACTTCGTAACCACGTTGACTTGCGCACCGGATGTGCGGCCCGACTCTGCGTTCTGGCCCGTGGTAGTCACGCGAAACTCATCGACGGAATCTAAATTCGAGCGCAGAACGCCGTTGAAGGCCAAACCCGTCACCTGATCGTTATTGTCCAAGCCATCTAACGTGACATTTCCCTGGTCAGAGCGCGCGCCGGAGACAGCGCCGCTGCGGCTGTCCTCGTTGGAGACCAGTGTTTGCTGCTGCGCGTGGCCGAGAAACAGCACGCCCGGTTGAAGGCTGAGCAGATCCGGGGCGTTGCGGCCTTCCATGGGGAGCGACTGCACGGTCTGATTATCGACCGCGTTGCCAATCGTCGCGTCCGTGGTATTCAGCGCGACATTATCTGAAGCGACTTCCACCGTGACGGTGGCGCTCGAAACAGATAAAGCAAAATTGACTGTCGCCGGCTGAGCGACAAGTAACTCCACGGTCTTCACCTGCTCGCCCATCCCCGGCGCGGAAACTGTAATTGTGTATTTGCTGGGCACAAGCTGCTGGAACTGATATTCCCCTTTCTCATCGGCAGTCGTTTTTTTCTCTACATCAATTGCCTTATTGACCAGCTCGACTGAAGCGCCAGGAATCGCCGCTCCGGTCTGATCGGTGACGATGCCGCGCACAGATGTGGTTGTCTCCTGGGAATATGCAGAGCATATAAACGCTGCGAGAAGCACAGCTAGAAGAAAGATACGACGGCTAAGAATGCAGTTCATAACAGCTGCCTCCAGATCAGGGTGAATAAATGTGGTTTTTCTTTGCGACTGAGTGAAAAACGAATGATTGTCTTTTTTGTATGCCTGCTCATCGAATCGATGTCGACGAGAAAATAATCGGAAAGTGGGCTTCAGGACTGTGGAACGGCGATGTTGCGGGGTATAGACAGTGCGATCGTCCCATGGGCAAGGTTGCGGCGCAAGCGAAAAGGCGCGCAATGTAAAGCATTCAAAAAAAGCCGCCCGGATTTCGTTCTATTTCGCTTGCGGCCTCGTACGGGCGCCGCTAGACTGAGCGCGTATTGCAACTCAAAGTAAATTGACTGGCTTATGCGCCGTTTGATCATAGCGGTGCGGGGAAATGCTCGTCGCGATTTTCCGTAGTAAGCCAATGCTCAAGCTTTCACAACCGCAGATAACTCATGGTTGCGGGCCGATTTTTTTGACGAAATCGCCGAGACCATTCCATTGCGATAGGAGAAATCAGGATGAATCTGAGTCGACGTGAATTTGCAGCCCTCGCCGGCGGGGCCTTTGCCGCACAGACGCTGTTGGGCCGATGGCCCGCTTGGGCAGATGAGCCCAAAGGCAATGGACTAGCCGCACTCACCCTGGCCGAGGCCAGCGCCATGATTCACGCGGGCAAGGTAACGCCGACTGAGCTGACGATGGCCTGCCTGGACCGCATCGCCATCTACGCGCCCAAGCTCGACTGCTTCATTACCTTGATGCGCGACAAGGCGCTGGCACAGGCGGCCGTGCTCGATGCGGAGCAAAAGGCGGGCAATTTCCGCGGCTCGTTGCATGGCATTCCCATCGCGCTCAAAGACAACATCGACACCGCCGGAACGCTCACCACGGCTGGCAGCGGCGTCTTCCGCGACCGGATCCCCACGGAAGATGCGCCGGTCGTCACGCGCCTGGTGGCAGCGGGCGCAATCATCATCGGAAAAACGAACCTGCATGAGTTCGCCATGGGCGGAGGAGACGTGTCGTACTTCGGCCCAGCGCGAAATCCCTGGAACCTGGCGCACAATACTGGCGGATCGTCCTCGGGCTCCGGTGCGGCCGTCGCCGCGGACCTCTGCTTCGCCGCCCTGGGCACCGACACCGGCGGATCGGTGCGCATGCCCTCCGCCTACTGCGCCGATGTAGGTATCAAGCCGACGTACGGGCTGGTGCCCATCCGCGGCATTGTGCCGCTTACTGCAACCCGCGACCACTGCGGGCCGCTGGCGAAGCGCGTAGAAGATGCAGCGATCATGCTCAACGTGATGGCCGGATACGACAAGCTCGACATCTTCAGCGTCGACCACCCTAAGGAAGATTACGTCGCCGGCATGAAGCAGGTGTCGGTCAGCAGCCTCCGCCTGGGCATTCCCAAAGGAGCGCTTGAGATCCCCAAAAACCCGCACGCCTACACCGGCCCGGGAAGCGTAAAGCCGGCCAGCCCCGAGGTCATCGCGATCGTCAAGACGGCGATCGACCTGCTCGGCACTGTGACCGCGGGTCCGGCGAAAGAGGTGGATTTGCCTGCGCCGAACTACCGCTCGCCCGCCCCAGATGCCGCAGCGAACGAGGCCAAGGCAGGCGATCCTCCGCCCGACGGCAAAGATCCGGCGCCGGCTCCATCAGCAACTCCGACCGCAGCGGCAGCGGGCGCCGCCGGCATCATGGGCGGCGGCGAGACCTTCGCCTACCACGAGGAGTATTTCAAGGAAAAATCGGAGCTCTACCAGCCCACCACGCGCAAGCGTCTGGAACAAGCCGCCCTCACACATCAGAGTGCGGTCGACTATGTTCGCCAGTTGGAAGCAATGGAGTTGCTGCGGCGCACCATCGACGACGCGTTCACCGACTTCGACCTGGTGGTGATGCCCACGCTCAAGACCGAGCCTCCGCTTCTTGATGATATGATCCGGCGCAACATCATGACGGTGGAGGGACTGCTCCCGGCGAGCGAAACAGCTCCCGGCGGTGGCGGAAGTGGCAGCGCTGGCAGCGGCAGCATCAGCAGCGTAGGCGCTTACGATGCCTATGGCATTCCTTCGATCTCGATTCCATGCGGATTTACCAAGGATGGGCTGCCGGTGGGGCTGATGATCTGTGGGCCGCATTTCAGCGAGTCGAAGGTCTTTGCATTGGCGGCAGCATACGAGAAGGCGACGCAGTGGCACACGATGAAGCCGCCTTTGACGCCCGATACCCCCGTCCCGCCGCTTATCACGCATCTCTAGTTCTCTGACCATTTGATTTTTCACCATCCTCGGGTGCGGGCGTCCCAGATCTTCCGCCGTGGCGGACCGCGGCGGATGAGATCTGGGAAACCTGCAGCATCCGGTCTTGATTCACCTCAAAAGACCGGCGACCATTCATCCGATTCTGCTTGCTTGAACTGTATGCAGCCAGCAATCACAGGGCAAAAAGGAGCTCCTTTACGATGAAGCTTTCACGACGCAGTTTTGGCAAGCTTGCCGGTGGCGCGGTCGTTGCGGAAACGCTGCTTGGAAATTGGCGGATTGCCGTTGCCGCAGATGGCGCGGACGACGAGCTGACAACCAAGTCGCTGACCGAAGTCTCAGTGATGATCCACAACCGGACCGTGACTTCCAAGCAACTGGTCACCGCGCTCCTGGACCGCATCGCGGTGTATAATCCGAAGGTCAATTGTTACATCACGGTGATGGGAAAAGAGGCCCTGGCGCAAGCAGAGCAGTTGGATGCCGAAGCGAAGGCCGGCAAGTTTCGCGGACCGCTGCATGGAATTCCCATCGGGTTAAAGGACAACATCGATACCGCCGGCACGCGCACCACAGCGGCAAGCCCGATGTTCAAGGATCGCGTCCCCACAGAAGATGCCGACATCGTGCGCAGGTTGAAAAATGCGGGCGCAGTCATTATGGGCAAGCTCAATCTTCACGAGTTCGCTTTAGGCTGCACCGGCGATGTCTCTTACTTTGGCCCAACGAGGAATCCGTGGAACCTGGCGTATGTGACCGGCGGCTCATCCGCAGGTTCGGCCGCAGCGCTTGCGGCGGATCTCGTCTTCGGTGCGTTGGGAACCGACACGGGCGGCAGCATCCGCGTGCCCTCCGCATGGTGCGGCACGGTCGGCCTGAAACCCACGGTAGGTTTAGTTTCGATCCGCGGCATCATTCCCTGCACCGCCGATCTCGATCATTGCGGTCCAATGGCGCGAACCGTCGAGGACGTTGCCCTCATGCTCGGGCAGATGACCGGATACGATAATCTCGATATCTTCAGCGTGCCCAGCACACCGGAAGATTATGTCAAGTCAATGAGGCAGCCCGTGAATGGCTTCCGTCTTGGCACACCGCAATCGTTCTACGATCATCTGGAGCCGGAGATCGACGCGGCCGTAAAAACCGCTCTCGATGTGCTTACGAAACTGACAGCAGGTGTTACATCGAGCGCGCCTCTGTGGGATGGTCTGCCGGGAAGCGGCATGGGTGACGCCGACTTCTACCATCACGACCTGATTGAGAAGTACGGCCTGAACTACATGCCGCCCACGCGCGCCCGTTTCGAGCGCATGGAAAATCCGCCGCCGGGAACAAAGGCGTCCACGGCAGCAGACGCGGCCCGCGCGCATCAAATGCTGATGCTGACTCGCCGCATGATTGACTCGTCGTTCAAAGACTTTGACCTGGTGGTCGTTCCTACTACGCGGCAATATCCTCCCAAAATCAACGACTCTCTCGCACGCGAAGCATCCGGCGGTGGAATGCCCGGTGGAGGTGGCGCGGCGGGAGGCAAAACGCCGAAGGTTTACGACTTCTTCGAAGGAGCGGCCGGATGCTCGAATACCTCTCCGTTTGACGCGTACGGAGTTCCGGCGATCTCGCTTCCATGCGGCTTCACCCGTGATGGAATGCCGATCGGCTTGATGATTGCCGGCCCGCACTTCAGCGAGGGGAAAGTTCTCGCGCTCGCCTACGCTTACCAGCAAGCAACCGACTGGCACACGAAGCGGCCGCCGCTCGCGCAGGATACCCCCGTTCCGCCTATCATCGAAGGCAAGCCGACGGCTGAGGCCAAAGCGGCATCATCCGATTAGCTCGACGGTGGCGCCTAACTCGAATTGCACGTCGATGATCCAAGCTCATAAAGTCGCTTCTGGCGCTGCAAGGGGCAAGCGTTCGGCGCTACCAGCCTCTGCAGGTTCGATCATGATTGCAAAATCCGTATGAGGCATCTTGAAATGCCAAACCAGCACGACACTTATCAGAATGATCGCAGCAACTGCGAGCTGCATCCACGAACAGCGTTCATGCGCAACTCCGATGCCTAACATCATGGCAACAACCGGATTGACATAGGCGAACGTTGCGACTAAATGAGGTGATTCGCGCTGCATCAACCAGTGAAAGGCGCTAAACGCGATGACGGATCCCCCGCACACCAGATACGCCATGCCGAGGATCGGCTTCACATCAAAGATCCATCTCGCCGGGTCTAGTCGCCTCCATTCTCCCAGTGAGCAGGAGATCCCCGCGAGCACGATGCCGGCAAAGGCGAGCTGGAATCCGGCGGTCTGAAGATGGCACGCAGGCAGCCGTATTTTTTTCAATGCGAGTGCGCCGGCAGACCACGCCGTTGTGGCAGCCAGCACACTCACCACTGCGATCATGGACGTGGACCGGCCATAGCGCATACCGGCGCTCGAAAGAAATGGGATGCCGGCGAGCCCGGCTAGAAGAGGAACAAGCACCGCTGCGCGCATTCGCTCCGTACGCAACACAAAGCATTCGCCGATATACGTCCACAAAAAAGATGTGGAGACAAGAACGGCAACGATCCAGGAAGACAGGCGCGTTGCAGACCAAAATACAACCGCGTACCCGACGACCACCATCAAAAGGCCGGCGAGAAAACAGTGGGCGATCTGCCGGGCCCTCGCAAAAGGCTTGCGCAGGATGCAGATACTGATGGCGAGCAGAATCAAGCCACTGAGAGTGTACCGAGCGGATGCCGCAAGCATCGGAGGGATAGCCTTAACAACCAGACGTATCGCCAGATAGGAACCGCCCCACAAAAGATAGACTGCTGCAAAAGCGCCAATTCGCTTGATCTGCATCTGAATTCCATTTCACTTAATTGGCCTGAAAGGCTGCTGTGCTCCAACTTCTGTAATCAACCAGCGGTCGTGTCTCGGACGAGAGAACCGCCTTCAGGGTGCGACAGATAAAACCCCATCGGCCTGGATGGAAGATGCAAGCTGCCGAAACCTGGAAGAATTCTGCAGCCCGAAAAATCGCGGATCCTGCCCGATAAAGAGGGTCATCATGTCCCGGCGATCAAAGGCTGTCCGGATATAATCCAGAGCTTCCTGCTCCTGGTTAAGCGCAGCGTATGCAGCCGATACATCGTACGCCGGAAAGTTCTCTTTGTCGCGCTCGGCGCTGAGTTTCTTCAGCATGGAGCCAGCCAGAGACATTTCGCCGCTCCCCGCGTATGCATAGGCAAGCAAGGCCTTGTTGAAGTTTGAACCCGGCGATAATTCATTGCCTTTTGTGAACGCGGAGATCGCTTCGTCCCAATTGCCGCGTTGGGCTTCAGCCCGGCCCAACAAAATATAGCCCATCATGTACTGCGGCTGCCGCTCGATCATTCGCCGCATAAAAGAGACTGCGTTGTCGTAGTCGCCAGAATAAAAATAAGCCAGCGAGACCTGTCCATTGAAATGAATTTGGTCCGGCTCTTGAGCAAGCTCGCACGCGCGCAGCGCCAAACGAATGGAATCCTGGTGGCGGTTACGGAGGATCATGATGCTGGAGTAGAGTTGCATCGTGCGCGCATCAAATCTTCCGGCATCGATCATCTCCCGGCAGATTTGCTCCGCAGTCTGCAGGTTCCAAGTGCAATGAATCAGAGTATTGATATAGGCATTTTTCACCTTAATGGAGTTAGCGCTAAGATGAAGCGCGGTTTGCGCCGCCTTCCAGGCGCGCGATGCACCTTGCCGAGCCGGCATCAGATGGCTGTAAGAAAGCGATATGTAAGTATCCGCAAGACCTGCATAGGCCTCTGCGCAACGCGGATCTAATTCGATGGCGTCATTGAAATAGTGCACTGCTTTTCGTAATGCAAGTGATCCGCGCTGTTGCCATGAGTGAAAGCCCATGGAGCAAGCCTGAGAGGCCAGACTGCGATTGGCATTGAGGCCGTGCTTGTTCGCCTTCGTGCAGTGGGCCTGGCAATCCGGCAACGCAAGGCAAATTCTGCGGGCTGACTCCGCTTGCGTGTCGAAGGTATCGTCCAACTCAGCATCGAAACGATCGGACCAAAGGCAGAGAAGGTCCGATGCTCGGATCATTTGTATCGAGATGCGCACCTGTCTGTCAGAATGACGGATGACGCCTGTCAGGATAGCGTCGACTTCGAGTTCCGTCACGATTTCGTTTGCCCAGGCCAGCGCCGAACTCGCCTGCGAGGGAATGGCATTGATGGGAAGAATGACAGGATGAAACTCGGAGCGCGTCAGCTCAAGCACAAGATCGTTTTGTAATCCACGTGCGAACTGTTCGACAAACTGCTGTTCCGGCTCGTTATCGGCCGCGGAGCGCATGACTTCAAAAGGAAGCGCCAGGATTCGCATGCCGCCGCTGCTATCGGGGCGCTGCACAACCACCTCGATTGATTTGCCCTTGGCTGGAGGGCCGTGCGCGACCTGACTCCTGCCCGAAGCCGAAGCGATTGTGGAACGAGCAACCCACCATGCTTCAAGCTCATGGCGATATGCATAGACGCTTCCCTGCTTTTTGTGGTGTTGGCGATGGACGGGAAGGCCTTCGTCCTTCTCCCAAAGCTGAACGGTGCGGACCTGGCGGCGAAAGAACGAGGCAACTTCCTTCCAAGAATCAAGCCTTTCTCCAAGACTCCGACTGGAATCATCATCTTCACCGAATGGTATAAGAGTATCTTGCATCGACTATCACCTCGGATGAGAAAGATAGACTATGTATTTCTCGCGATCCATTGGAGTTGAAGAAATGTGCTGGAAAAATGCTTGAGATGAGAAAGCGCCAAAGCCCTTTATTATTTTTTCTAACCCAGAGCGCCGTCCACCGTCAAGAGATTTTTGTTCTGCAAAAAGGCTGCGGGGGCGAATCTTGTAAAGAAAAAATAAAAATTCAGCCGCCTTGAGCGAGACCTGGGTGCAAAAAATCGTTCCAGTAAGGCAGCGGGATCCGGTGATGATCAGGGTTAAGTTATTAAGGTCGTTTCGCTAGTAACATTCTTATATTTGTCGCATAAATCGGAGTTATGCATTTGCCAAGCGATCGGACCGGCCTTCCCCGTGGATGGATCGTGAAATCTGAGAACCTCTACAGCTTTAGTGTCAGATGGCTGCGCAAAATGAGGTTGCACTGTTCTCAACCTGAATCGGGGCGTTGAGAGCCGTGCCATCAAAGCGAGAGATTAGAGCGTGTTTCAAAATGGTGGCGAAGCCAGAAGGAACCATCCCTCAGCGGCTAAAGCCGCATAGGCAGGGGACTTTGTGCGGCACGGCTGAAGCCGTGCCCCTTCAAAGCCTATTTTTGAAACACGCTGTAAGGAATAATCTCCGCTTCAGCAAAATTGCCGGTGGCATAGACGGCTACGAAACATTGCGCAGTTTCACCTGGGCCTCCGACGCGCCATTTTTGTAGACCACCACGGAGGCCGCTTTTGAGAGGTCTCCGCCTTCGATGATGATGCTCTCATTGGCTTCGCCTTCGAGTTGCAGAAACGGTGACGATGGCGTGAGGACGCGCGCGGCGGTAATCAGTGCCTGCTTGGAATCGATGAAACGGAGCACAGACTCAGTCTCAGTGTTGCCTTGAACGCTGAAGCCATTGAAGACCGCGTCCTCCACATGATCGAAGATCACCGCGGGACGCAGATCCGGCGTGCTCACCTGAAGGCGCACGTTCTGCAGCGTGAGACCGCGCGCATTACGGGCGTAGAGGCCATACGCGGGGATCGGGCCCAGCTCGAAATATTCGCCAAAGACTTTGGGCACATCCCGCCGTGCGCCCTCTTCCGCCGTGCCGCCGCCGCCGAAGGTCAAGTGCACGTTGTTGAAAGAAATATTCTCGAGCACCGCATCATCGATGGCATTGAGCACAATGGCGGAATGACCTTCGCCCGGCCGACTGCCGACGCCAAGGGTCCCTTCAGAGAGCTGATGAGGCGGATTGGTGGTCACGCTGCCGTGAATATTGTTGAACGAGATGTTCCGCACCACGACGGGTGGAGGCGGTTCTGGAAGAGTTGCGTCGCTGGCGCGAGGATGTCCCTTGCCGATGCTGATGCTGATCGGGCCAGTCACATCATCGAGAACGAGATCAGAAAACGAGATATTTTCGAATTGGGATCCAGGGTCGCCCTGAAACTTCATCGGGCAGCCGTAGACCTCATGTAACACGCAATTCGAGACGGCAATGTTGCCGGCGTGGCCTCCGCCGAAGCGGAAGACTGACCAGCGCGTGCTGAAGTACGAATTGGTGACCGTGATGTACTGGCAGGAGCCGAACATCGCGCAGGCATCGTCACCGCACTTCACAATGCAATTGCTCACCGTGGCGTACTGGGTGCTGATGAAGTGAAAGCCATCGTTATTGCTGTTCACCCGATTGTGAATGTAGATGCCGTCGAGATGGATGCGCTGGCTCTCGATGATGCGAATGCTGTGGTAGGCGCAATCGAGCAGTGAAATGTTGCGGACTGAAAAGTTCTCGCTTTGATAAACCAGGATATGATAAGGGCGCTTATTGCCGCCGATGCCGCTGGGCGGCGGCGTGCCGCGCACAGGCGAGTGAAATTGCGCGCCCTGGCCATCAATCGTTCCTGGGCCTTCAATGGTGATGTTGTTCGCGTGCACCGCAAAAAGAAGAGCCCAGTTGCCGTCGTTGAGCGTGGTGTCTCCGTGCAGCGGGATCGCATCGACCGCATGGTATTGCTTGCCGTCGCCACTGCCGAGCAGCGTACCACCGGCGGCAATATGCAGTGTCACATTGCTTTTGAGCTCGACTGTGCCGATGACGAACGTGCCCGCGGGAACCAGAACGGTTCCGCCGCCGTCGGCTGTGCAAGCGTCGATGGCAGCCTGCAGCGCAGCGGTGTCAATCGTGGTCTTGTCACCCTTGGCTCCATAGCTGCGAATGTTGTAGACACGCGCGCCGAGATCATCTGCATTGGCGGCGGGCTTCGTGCGGGCCGATGCTGTTTCGTGGTCGAGCATACCTGCTGCCACGGCTACGCTGGCCGGCAGCGCCATTTTTCCGAGCCATGCGCGGCGCGAAAGACGTGAACCCATGAAATTCGTTGTGTTGCTCAATGAAATGTCTCCTTAGAGAAAGGCGGGATCAATTTAATACTCACAAGCTTAAAAGAGCACTCCGATTGCCGCCAATGCTAGGCGATGGCGGCAACCGGAGAGAAGTTGAGTTAGAAGTCGAGCCGCAAAGCCAGTTGCACATAACGGGGATTTTGAGCGCTGGTCAGTTGCCCGAATGTGCCACCGGTCTGCGGATTCGTAGATGCCTGTGAATTGGCATTGGCAAACGTGGCAGTATTGTTCACGCCGTTGAACTCAGGGTGGTTGAAGGTGTTGTAAGTCTCTACCCGCAGTTGCATCGTGAATTTGTTCTCGATCGGCATGTTCTTGATGAGCGCCGTCTCGAAGTTCGTGTCGCCTGGTAGAAAGAAATCCACCTTGGGAGCAAAGGCTCCATTGCCGGTGGAATACGAGGTAGCAGGCGCGCCGGTAACAATGTTGGCCGCTGAGCCGGCGAGCGGCGGCTCCACGCAGGCAGCGTTGAACCATTGATGGAAGGATCGTGTGCCTTGAACCTGGTGCCACGGATCGCAGGTCTGGACGACGCGGTCGCCATCGCCTCCGCCGGTCACGTTCTGGCCGTTGCTCAGGCTCAAGGCAACTTGACCCGGCGCGCCACTGTAATAGGTGACGAAGCCCGATATCCTCCAGTTATCGAACATCTGACGGGTAACCACATTGTTCCAAGGGGAGCTATCACCGAATGCATGGCTCGCCCTGGGAAGACCGTACAGATAGTTGATGACCAGCATGTGCTTAAGATCCCACGACGCCGGGCCGTAGTTCCACTGGCGCAGGTTCTGATACAAGGCCGCTGTGAAGCTGTAACTGTCTTCGCTTGAGCAGCTCGTCGAAGAGCATGAACCGAAATCCATAGCCCGGCCAAAGGTATACGCGCCGCCAAACTCCAATCCGTTGCGGAAACGGCGCGTTACTTTCACCTGTAATGAGTTGTAGTTGGCTGTGAGGTTGAAATACTCCATGCTGATTGACCCGAAGCCAGGATACGGGCGGAAGAAGTTGTCTGGAAGAATTGAGCTGGCAGAGCAGGCGCCAGCCTTTTCTGCGGAACAATACTGGTGCTGTGTCTGGAATTCCGCTCCGTAAGGGACCTCGTTGATGGGCGTGTAATCGGTCGCGTGCTTGGTGAAGGTGCCTACGTAGGCCACATCGAGGACGGTGCCCCAGCCCAGTTCTCTCTGGATGCCAAGGCTTCCCTCTTCCGCGTAGGGAACCCCACCCTTCAAAGGAATTGCATGGCCTATGCTGAAAGGCCCATTTAGATTGCTTACGCCCGTAGAGGCGTAGTAGTTGGAGGCCGACGCGTTGGCGCTGGAGTAATACTGTGTCGGGCCGTTGGTGGTGGGCGCATTATTGGTCAGATCACCCTCCTGACCGGAACGTGCGCGCACGTTATAGAACAGTCCGAAACCGCCGCGCAAAACTGTGCTAGGAGTGACGGACCACGCAAACCCGACACGCGGTGCCCATTTTACGCCATTGCCGGCGATAGTTCCCTGCGGATAGCCGGGAGTGTTGACGTACAACACGCCATTGTTCAGGTTGCCAGTGTTGGGCACCATGAGACCCGCATAGGACTTGGGATAGTTTTGTCCATCGTATGTCGCAACTAACGTGCCGCTGGCGTTAAAGCCATACCCATAGAGAGTGGGTTCATTCGCGGCACTAAACAAGCTGGGATTGAAGTTGTTGCCGCGCGCGAGCCTTTGCGCCATGGCCCATGAGTTCCGGATGCCGAAATCGAGAGTGAGATTGTGCCGTGCCTTCCAGGTGTCCTGGTAATACCACTCCATGCGATTCGTACGCGGAGCATAGTTCACTAGCTGTGTGTCCTGACTATACATGTCGATGACGCCCATATCGGTATTAGCGTAGGAAAAATTGGCGTCGCTGGGATCGAGGACATCGTGACTAAAGGTGAAGGTCCCAACCCGATTGTGATTCGCTTGCAGATACCAATCCGTCCCGGCATCAATGCCAAGCACGAAAGTGTGATTTCCTAGGACCTTGGTCACCTTATCGGTGGCGTTGTAGGAGCGCACCTGATCGGCCATGGGAAACCGTGAGTCCCATGCGTAGTTCGCCGTACTCGCGCCATTTGCGGTGCTGAGGCCAAAGGTCACTCCTGGAAAGAGGTTGAGTGGATTGACGCCCGCGTATAGTGAGGGAAGGTTGAATCCGTCATTGCCGAGCGTAACTTGGGCGAGTGCCGATTTGGCGTAGAGTTGGTGCTCGCTCCAGCCCGCGGTGCCAATGTTGAACTCGTTCACCAGCGTAGGCGTGAACGTGTAGGCGATGTTGTAAACGAAATTTGGCTCCGTGTTCTTATAGTTCACCTGCATCAGCCATTGCAGATCGTTGGCTGGAGAGTTGTAGTCGTTATCGTTCACTGTGGTGAGTTCTCCGCGGAAGAACATGCGCAGCCGCTCCGTCGCGGCATAGTCGATACGGAAGATCTCCTGATTCACCGGCTTATCAGCGGAATAGTTGGTGATGTAGTTGTAATCGTTATCGCTGATCGCCTGATTGCTGAAGGCCTGGGTTGAATTCTTGCCCAGGTTCGGGTTTCCAAGCGTGTTGTTGTACTGGATCGTCAGCAGTGCCTGAGTCTGGGCATTGATATAGGCTGCCGGGATGATATTGCCCGGTACGCAGTTGGCATTGGGCGTCCCATTCACCGGGCAACCGCCGCTGATCGCGCTGCTACTCTGCCCCGGATAGGCAATGTTAATCAGCGTCGGGGTCGCAGAGCCCTGGTTATAGGTCTGTGTGAAATTACCCTGTGTCTGCAACAGCGTGGGCACCATGTAGTATTTCAGACCGTCGGGCGTATTGATGGGCTCATCGTCGACGGAAACGAAGAAGAACAGCTTGTCCTTGTTGCGGTTGAAGTGTCCCGGCCAGAAGATGGGACCGCCAATGGTGCCTCCCGCGACGTTGTACCGGTAACGCGGGCGGGGTGCGCCATCGTATTTGTTGAACCAGGCGTTGGCATTCAGGTCTTCGTTGCGGAAGTACTCATATAGGCTGCCGTGAAAACGGTTCGTGCCGTTCTTGGTGACGAAATTAAATCCGCCGCCGGCCTCACCGCCGTATTGCGCCGTATAGTTCGACTGGTTCACCGTCACTTCTTTGACGGCGTCGAGATTGGCAGGTGTGTCCAGCGTGTCGAGACCGCGGGTATTTCCGATCACGCCGTCGATCGTAGACATGGAGTATTCGTTGTTCACTCCGTTCACGACTGGCGCGGTTGTAGTACTCAGGCTGGATGCGCCATCGCTATTTTCGACTACGCCGGGCATGACCTTGGTCATGGCCATCACGTCGCGGCCAATCGACAGCAGGTTATCGACCTGCTGGGTATCCAGCACGGCCGATCGCTCTGAACTCGTGGTCTGCAGCGGCGTAACATCGGCCTCGATGGTGATCGACTGAGCTACCGTACCGACCTGCAAAGTGAATACCCCCGCGTCCAGGTTCACAGAAGCGTACAGAACGAGATCGCGTTTTTGCAATTCTTTGTAACCGTTTGCCGTCACGATGACGGTAAACGTGCCAGGCTGAACATCAGTAAAGATAAAATCGCCGTTCCCATTGGAATGTGTGGTCAGGGAAACATGCGTCGACTCCTCGACAAGCCTGACCGTTGCATCGGGAACGACGCCCTTGCTCTGGTCGACGACATGTCCCGAGACAGTGGCGCTGGAAGTCTGTGCTCGTGCGCCGGGGTTCATGGTAACTCCCATGACGAGAACGGCAACTGCACAGGTAAATCTGCCGATCGATGGGGTAAAAATAGATGTCCAATGTTTTGTTAGCCAGTTCATCGAATGACCTCCTCAGATGCAGCGGGTGGGGAGTCCGCGGCTTCGGTAATATGCGAGCCCTTGCGCTCTTCGCCGTTTCAGCGGGCGGCTTCTTCCACCTACAACAGAAATGACCGCGGGAGATTCCGACGCGCGGACGTACGGTAGTCCTCCCGCGATCCGGTTTTTCCTTCTCACTGTTAACGCTTTCACGAACGTTTCCGTTAACGTTTACAATTCTCTGGAAAAACGGATTGATTATTGATCGTGCTTAAAACAATTGTCAAGATTTATTTTGAGCTTCGGCCGAACCACGCCATTGTTTTTTATTCAGGCCGTTTTTATTGACTGCTTATGCTTCCACCGCCACGTTATGCCGGGGGACTCTGAAGGCAGCCGCGAGTGCGGCCCGACCGCCTTGGCTCCCACGCACTGCTGCGCTTACCGGAAATATTTCACATCCGAAATGCGGCGTTGTAATGGATGGCCGATAGCGAGATTTTGATGCGCGAGAAATGCTCAGGCAATTATGACCCGGCGGGGCTATAGTTCAGGTTGGGCGCAAGCCAGCGCTCCACCTCGGCGATGCTCATACTCTTCCGCACATGATAATCGATGATCTGATCACGGTCGATCTTACCGAGATTGAAATAGCGCGACTCCGGATGCGCAAAGTAAAGACCGCTCACACTTGAGCCGGGCCACATCGCAAACGACTCGGTGAGCCGGATGCCGATGTTGGCTTCTACATCGAGCAAGTGCCAGAGAATGCCTTTCTCGGTATGATCCGGACAGGCCGGATAACCTGCGGCAGGGCGGATGCCGCGGTACTTTTCCTGAATGAGATCGGCGTTGCTCAAATTTTCTCCGCAACCGTAACCCCACTCTTTGCGCACGCGTTTGTGCAGGCACTCGGCAAAGGCTTCAGCCAAACGGTCGGCAAGGGCCTCCGCCATGATCGCGTTGTAGTCGTCGTGTTTGGCCTTGAAGGCGAGGCAGAGATCCTCAAGCCCGATCCCGCTGGTGACGGCAAATGCGCCGATATGATCGGGCAGGCCGGTCTCCTTGGAAGCAATAAAATCCGCAAGCGACCGGCATGGCTCATTGCCATCCCAGTCCGCCTGCTGGCGCAGAAAATGAAAGCGCTCGAGCACGTTTGCGCGCGTGCTATCTGTGTAAAGCTCGACATCATCGCCCACTGCGTTCGCGGGAAAGAAACCGTAGACCCCGCGCGCCGTGATGAGTTTTTCCGCGATGATGCGATCGAGAAGAACATTGGCTTCAGCGAGGAGCTGGCGCGCCTGCGCGCCGTAGATCTCATGCTCGAGGATGCGCGGATAGACGCCTTTCAACTCCCAGGTATGGAAAAACGGCGTCCAGTCAATGAACTCGCGCAGCGTGGCGAGAGGAAAATTATCGAGCACGCGCACACCCGTGAATGCGGGCGTAGGGATATCTTCAGCACGCCATTCGATCGGGGTGCGTCTCGCACGGGCGGTTGCGAGCGAAACGACCTTCTGGCGAGGCGTGGCATGGGCTTTGCGCAATGCTTCGTATTCGGCACGATGCTGGGCGACGAAGGCGGGCCGGTTCTCCGTACTGAGGAGGCTTGTAGTAACTGGCACCGCACGGCTAGCGTCCAGCACGTGGACGACTGGCTCACTGTAATTCGGTGCGATCTTTACAGCCGTGTGCGCTTTGCTGGTGGTTGCGCCGCCGATGAGCAGAGGCAGCTTGAAGCCCTGGCGCTCCATCTCACGCGCCACGTGCACCATCTCGTCAAGCGAAGGAGTAATCAGCCCGCTGAGGCCAACCAGATCCGCATTCTCCGCGCGGGCGCGTTCGAGAATCTTCTCGCAGGGCACCATGACCCCCATGTCGATCACTTCGTAGTTGTTGCAGGCAAGGACCACACCTACGATATTTTTGCCAATATCGTGCACATCGCCCTTGACGGTTGCGAGCACAATCTTTCCCTGCGTCTTCACTTGCTGGCCGGCGGCGGCCAGTGAAGCTTTTTCCTCCTCCATGAACGGCGTCAGGTAAGCCACGGCTTTCTTCATCACGCGGGCGGACTTGACCACCTGCGGCAGAAACATCTTGCCGGCACCGAAGAGATCACCCACAACGCCCATGCCGTCCATAAGCGGGCCTTCAATCACGGCGAGAGGGCGGCCCAATTTGACGCGAGCTTCTTCGGCGTCGGTCTCGATGTACTCGTCGATACCTTTGACCAACGCGTGCGACATCCGCTCTTCGACTGTGCCGTTGCGCCATTCCTCGGTCTTCTTTTCGCTGGCTGCACCGCCCGCATCGGCACTTGCCGCCTTCAGCTTTTCGCCGTGCTCAACGAGGCGCTCGGTTGCATCGGGACGGCGGTTGAGCAGCACATCCTCGACCATCACCTTGAGATCAGGCTCGATCTCCTCGTAAACCTCCAACATGCCGGCATTCACGATCCCCATATCCATGCCTGCGGCGATGGCATGATAAAGAAACGCCGAGTGCATGGCCTCGCGAACCTTGTTGTTGCCGCGAAAGCTGAAAGAGATATTGGAGACGCCGCCGCTGACCTTCGCGTGCGGCAGGTTGGCCTTGATCCAGCGCGTGGCCTCGATGAAATCGACGGCGTAGTTGTTGTGCTCGTCGATGCCGGTGGCCACGGTGAGGATGTTGGGATCGAAGATGATGTCTTGCGGCGGAAAGCCGACCTCATGAACCAGGATCTTGTAAGCGCGCTCGCAGATGCGGATCTTGTCCTCGTAAGTTGCGGCCTGGCCCTGCTCGTCGAAGGCCATCACCACGACGGCTGCGCCATATTTGAGAACCGTGTGGGCGTTTTGCCGGAACTTCTCTTCGCCTTCTTTCAGCGAGATCGAGTTCACGATGCCCTTGCCCTGAAGGCACTTGAGCCCGGCTTCGATGACCTCCCATTTCGAAGAATCGACCATGAAGGGAACTTTGGCGACCTCGGGCTCGCTGGCCAGCAAATGCAGGAAGCGCGTCATGGCGGCGACGCCATCGATCATGCCTTCATCCATGCAGATGTCGATGACGTTTGCGCCGTTCTCCACCTGCTGCCGGGCGATACTCACGGCCTCTTCAAATTTACCTTCCTTGATGAGCTTGGCGAATTTGGGCGAACCGGCAACGTTGGTGCGCTCGCCCAGCATAATGAAGACGCCGGGCTGCTGAACGAAGGGCTGCGATCCCGAAAGGCGAAGCGGTTTCGTTTCCGTGCCTGCGCTCATGCTGCTTTGCTCTCGATCCTCAGCCTGCGCGGGGGTTGCTCATGGAGCGCTTTGGCAATTGCGGCAATGTGTTCAGGCGTGTTGCCGCAGCAGCCGCCGGCAATGTTGATGAGACCGCCCTGCGCGAAATTGCCCAAGTAACGGCCCATGTCTTCCGGACCGAGATCAAAACCGGTGAGCGAAAGAGGGTTCGGCAGACCGGCATTCGGATAGCAGGAGATCGGCACGTCTGCCTTCTCCGAGAGCTCAGCCAAAAATGGATACATCAGGTCCGGCCCAAGAGAGCAGTTGAGTCCCACAGAGAACGGCTTCACATGCTGCACCGCATACCAGAAGGCCTCGACTGTCTGCGCGGAGATCATCGTCTCGCCGCCGCGCCCGACCGCGGCCGAGATCATGACCGGCAACTCCTTGCCATCCTGATCGAAGACCTCACGGATTGCGACGAGCGCCGCCTTGGCATTCAGGGAATCGAAGATGGTTTCGACCAGGAGCAGATCCACGCCGCCGGCGATGAGAGCGCGTACCTGCTGCGCATAGGCGGTCTTCACCTGATCGAAGGTAACAACACGGAAGCCGGGATCGTCGGCATCGGGCGAGTTAGAAAGAGACACGGTCAGCGGCCCGATGGCCCCGGCGACGAAACGCGGCCGTCCGGTTGCATTCGCGACGCGATCGGCCCACTCCCGGCATTGCCGCGCCGACTGCTCATTGATCTCCCGGGCCAAATCGCCCAGCGACCGATCATCGATGATCTTTTGATAGAACTCGGGATCTTTGCGCCCACCGTGCTCGCGCGGGTCGTCAACAAAGAACTCGCTCTGGGCGATGCTGGTTGCGCCGAAGGTGTTGGTCTCGATGATGTCGGCCCCAGCCTCCAGAAACCGGCGATGGATATCGCAGATGATCCCCGGCTGGGTAAGCGAGAAGAGATCGCCATTGTTCAGCAGGTCCTTCTTTGCATCTTTGAATCGCTCTCCGCGGATATCGGCTTCTTTCATACCGTAGGTACGAATGGTTGTCCCCATCGCGCCATCAAGGATGGCGATACGGTCTTCGAGGATCTTTCCGAGAGGATGTTGAAGAGATGTCATGCCGTTGACGAACGCCTGATGTGCCGCTTTTCTTCATTATCGCATTTGCGCGCCGGCTCATGGGTGCCGGCATCATAGCTGGGACATCCCACTGCAGGGGGAATCCATCCCTTTTCGTATGGCGGTCAATACGCCCTCGCAACAATTCTTTCAGGGAAATATTCATAGAAACGATGGAAGCAATCCCGAGCGAAACCGGACCTGATGATCTAGGGCGTATCGACATATAGCCTGATAACCTATGGGCAAAATGAGCAAGTTTTCCATTGAATGCGTGCGGCACGAAGCGAACCGCAGATGTTTCGACTTCGTCCGCCGCGGCGGACTTCGCTCAACATGACAGTGCTTGATTTACTTTTCAGCAACTTAGAGTTGGTCTATATGTCGATACAGCCTAGGCCGTATCGACCATACGGGTCGAGGCTAAGTAGTTGACCGACAAAACAAGCACTGTCATGTTGAGCGGAGTTGGGAGCGTTCTTTGCTCCCAACGGAGTCGAAACATCTGCGGTTCACCACGTCTGGCATCGATTTTTGCCCGTGGTTCACCGGGCTATATGTCGATACAGCCTAGGAATTGTGCGGCGCAATCAACGCGTTCACTGGGTCGCATCGCAAATCGTCCCCATTGCCACCATGGAATTGCACCAAGCGATCGTCAGCGCTGCGCTTGCAGTGAAGAGCAGTGCCGACATGGCAGGGAAGGCTTGCTGTGAACTTCGCTCAAAAACCATCGTCAACTCTCCTGAAGATGGCATCGTTCCCTCTTTGAACGGAGATGTCGTGCTCAGGAACAGGCACATCCCTTCGCTTCTTCCTCGCGACGGCGGACGGCGGCTCCCGCAGGGTCGGTGAGGATATCGAGCCATTGCGGGTTGGGCGTGGCTTCGGCCTTGTAGTTGTCGTGCCAGTTCCACCACTTGTACGGCGGAGTCTGGGGATAACCCTCCGGCGAGTCCTCCCAGGTTTCCTGACGGCCGAGCGGCGTGATGTCGAGATAGCTCCAGGTGGTTCCCATCGCTTCGTCGGCGCGGTTGTTGATGAGGTACGTGCGGAACACCTCTTCGCCATCGCGGATGAACACGTTATGACCGTGCCACTGGTCCACGCCGAAGTCACTGTCGAAGCTGTCGGTGATGGTGTACCACGGCATCTCCCAGCCCATCCGCACCTTCAGACGTGCGATCTCCGCCTGTGGCGCCCGCGAGGCGTATACAAGAGTGGTGTCGCGAGCGTTCAGATGGGCCAGGTGCGCGACCTGATCGGCGCCCAGGGAGCAGCCGCGGCAGGCATGGTCGGGCCAGCCGAACACCCCGGGCTCGAAGAAAGCGCGGTAAACGATCAACTGCCTGCGGCCCTCGAACAAGTCGAGAAGGCTTGCCTTGCCTCTGGGCCCGTCGAACTCGTATTTTTTCTCCACCGCCATCCACGGCATTCGCCGACGCTCGGCCGCCAAGGCGTCACGGGCATGGGTTAATTCTTTCTCTTTAACGAGCAGTTGCTGCCGCGCAGCCTCCCATTCCTGCTGCGACACGGTCGGGGGTATGTTCTTTGGAAGACCCCCTTTGGGCTGTTCCCCGCTTCTCTCGGCGCTTGTTGTCGTCTGTATCGTCATCGTCTTTTTCTCCCTTCGTCGGTTTTGGTCCTTTATTTCGATTTGGATTTGACCGCACATCTGGCGGCCACGACCTTATTCGTACTGATGCACCTTAAACGGCATGGGAAATACCAGAGCGAGGGTACACTGGCGCCACTCTTCGCATCATTGAATCCAACCGCTTCGTCACCTGGGTCAATGGCGAACTCTGGCACGCGATCTCGGAAGATAACGAGAGCGAACTAAGAAGAATCGATCCTCGAACTGGAGAGGTTCTCGAAAAACTTGAAATGCCTGAAGGCGTCCTTATCTCAGGGCTCGAGTCAAACGGCGGCGATCAGTTCTTCTGCGGCGGACGAAAGAGCGGAAAGATACGAGTCGTCCGCCGGCCTGGACGAGGATCCGCACAACGCAAAAGGCAGATATCTTCGCCGGTTGGTTCGCGCGGATAGCGCGAAACCAGTGAATCCCTGTTCTCGAACAGAATCAGCGCCTGTCAATCCGCACGGTCTTTCGGATACCGCAGGTTTTTCCGGATGAATTGGAGAGTGCGGAAGATGGAGCTTTCGACGCCTTTTGGGGTGAGGCCGATGGAGGCGATGCGTGCGATGGCCTCCGAGCTCATGCCCAACTGGAAGTGCATCCAGAAGATCGATCTGTCGCGCGGTGCGGAGGGGGAATCGGCGGCGCGCTGCAGCAGCCGGTCGATCTCATCCAGTTGCGCTTCCTGCTCGATCTTGGTCGCCGCATCCTCGGCTTCGACCTGTCCGGCCAGCAAAAGATCCGGGTCGGGAATCTGGCGGTACTGTCCTCCCCGCTTCTGCGACATCTTGGCGCGCAGGTAGTCTTGCACCACACTGGTAGCGGTCACGCGCATCATGTGTTCAAAGTCGTCCGGATGTCTCGATATGAACCGGTGCAGCGGAGCAAAGTTATCTGCGCAGAGGCGCAGATAGGTATCTTGCAGCAGATCGTCGATGATGGTCGGCGCAAAAGCTCCCGCCTGACGCAAGATGCGAATGATCGTCAGGATCATGGGCCGTTGATAGCGGCGCATAAATTCCTGCCAAGCTCCAGGATCGTCTTTGGCGCATCGTTCGACCAGCTCGGCCGCAGAGAAACCGGAATAGTCCGAGTTACGCAAGGTTCCCCCAAGAATTGCCCCATGCAGACACGCGGGCAATTCCCTCTGAGAATTCTTTGAAGGAATATATTAGACCGCGCAAAGGAGTTCGTAAAATGCCCGCAGTGAATCCATTTGAATTGCTGTGAAAAGGGACGGCTGGATGTGCGCCGCGCGCGCAAAGAGGTCAGGCGCACCGCCGCTTCTGGTTCCGGCGAATGACCGTGGGTCGCAGCGGCAGCGGGCCCTCCCGCACAGAAGTGGGTTTGGCAAGGTGCTGCGTCGCCGCCAGGTGTCCTTGTTCCATGAGCAGTCCCAGAAGTTCTGTGCGATTCGTCACGTCATAGCGGAGATAAAGCGAGCTCAGGATGGCCTTCACCGTCCTGCAGCTGAGCCCGAGGGAAGCGGCGATCTCACGATTGCGCAGTCCCTTGGCAATCATGCGGATGATCTCCGCCTGCCGGTCGCGCAATCCCAAAAGGGCATATTCAAGGTCCTCGATCGAGCTCGAGGAATGCGCCTGGTTCGAAAGCACCCTGCGTAAGGCTTCCGGGCTTAACACGATCAGGTCGGGTGCGGTTGCGGAGACGACCTCCGAGAGCTCTTCCGCGCTGAAAACATCCAAAGCGCAGACATCCGCCTTGCGGAACAGTTCGAGATTACGGTACGCCTTGCCGCCGGGACCGCAGAACAACAGCCTCGGACTGGATGGAAAGGAATCGGACGCGAGCTCTTCCATCGCGGGAAATTCAACGGATGCCGGAAAAGACATAGGGGCAGTGTGCTCCTACATTTTCTGAATTGCTAATGAATTCACTTGTCAAAAAATGCAGAATCGGAGGGCTGGCGAAAACTCAAGATCTCGTATCTCAAGATGTCGTATCGGGGAGCGGCGCTGCCGTGCGGGTTCTCCGGCATGCCTCTTGAAATTGCCGCGGCGACACGCCAATATATTTTCGGAATGCATGATTGAAATCGGCCACATCGCTGTAGCCGCTATCGGCGGCGACGCTGCCAATCTTGCGCTCGGGAGACGTGCGGATGGCATTACACACCCACTCCATGCGAAAGCGGATCTGACAGTCCTTCGGCGTGGCGCCATAGAGCGCCTGGAAGCGTTGGTTCAGAACCCGCGACTCGACTCCAAGTTTGCGGGCCAGCGTCCCTAGTCGCAGGCGCACATCGCCTTTGGAAAGGCGCAGCACCAGATAAACCACTTCCACGATCGGATCCATCGTCTTCCCAGCCAGTGCAGACCGACCGCTGGCCGCTGCATATTCCCGCGAATACCGGATCAGTTCGTCATAGGCGCGCAAAGGAAGTCCCCCAGAACGGAGGCGATAAGACGGAGGGCCCTTGGACAGTCGCGCCACCACGAATCAATCTCCGCATTCCATCGGATCGCGGTGTGAATCCTGTGCTGCTCGCGAGATTACTCCCGCATATCGGTGCGAACTCTTCGCCGCTCGCGAGAATACCCCCGCATATTACTAATACGCATTCCCCTCCCTTTTTCCTTCACTCTCCCCACAAAAACATCAAACGGGTGGGAAAAAACATCGTGTCAGTGTGTGGCTTCCGCAAACATGACAGGCGTAAGGCTCGTTCTACAACTTTGTACTGAGAAGCATCTCCAACCTATGGCAGGTGATCCGTGTAGCAGGCTCCGTTCGTATTCTGGATGGGCGGCGTGGGTGGCGTCATCGACGGCGGCGCGCTGAAATTAAAAACTCCATCATGCCTATCTGG
>JASHQE010000052.1 GCA_030037705.1 Acidobacteriaceae bacterium
GGCTTGCCCTCATGCGAAACCAGATCTATCGCCGACTCGAGGCCGGGCTTGATGCCGCTGAGATAAATCACCCCGTTACCCGTCGTCTTTTCTCCGCTCGACGTGTGAATGGACCGAACGCTTGCTGCATCGAACGCAAGTTCCGCAGGAATGCCAGGAATCGCTTCGAGGTAAAGTGCCGTCTCGCCCGAGTTCTCAAGCCGCGTGAAGACCTGGGCTGTGCTATAGCGGATGGTCACGCCATTCACACGCAGATTGAACGGCCAGATGAAGTATGCGCCCGAAGGAAGATCGACCGGATGCCCTGGGACGGCGAGCACGTTGCATGGTTTGCCTTGCTCAGCGGGAAGACGAATCAGGAACTGCGCCGCCGGCCACGCGGGCATGGCGTAATTGCGAACGTGGTTATTGAAGAAGATGAATCCAGCGTCGGCCTTCGAACGCACGGAAGCGCGCGGAATTACCAGATCTTCAGCGCTCTTCGGCGCCCTGTCCGGCGCGTGCACTACCATAGGCGCGAGTTCCGATCCAAAGTCGTTCACGAAATACTCAAAGACCTTCAGCTTGCGGAAGGACGCGCGTTCCTGGCCAAATTCGCCGAGCGGCGCCTGAAAGTCATACGACTCGATGGGAAGATCATTGGGATAACCTGTCTCTTGCGATTCCTCAAGTGTAGATAGCTTGCCCTCTGGATTTTCGCCGCCCTGGAACATATAGGTTCCGTAGAGATTCACGCCGGAGCCGAGCATCACGGGAAACATCGCAGCGATGTCGTCGGGCTGGATCACGGGACGACGATGATACGTATCCTCGATCCCTCCGCCAATCTCTGCCGTGAGATAAGGCAAGTGATCTTCGTTCGGGGGATCTGCTTCCTCTGTATTCGCATTTGCCTTCACGCGGCTGTGAAAGCGAAACGCATACACCTCCGGAGGCGGCAATTTCTGGATCGATCCATCCCATGGCGCATCCGGATAGCCGCCTCCATAAACGGGAATCACCGCCCCGCGCGGAACAACGGCATTGTCCCATCCGGTAACAAAATAAAACGGAACATCCAGGCCGCATTCAATGGCGATCTTCTTCAGTTCCAGAATGTGCGCTTCGCCCGCTCCGGGGCCGCGCTTCGAATATTCGTTCTCAAGTTGGATGGCGATCACCGGTCCACCGTCTTTCCAGAGCAATCCCTCCAATTGCTCCGCAACCTGGCCATACCAGGCGAGCACTGCCTTGAGATAGACCGGATCGTTCTGCCGAGTAGGACCTTGCTTGACGACCCAATCCGGCAGCCCTCCGTTGCGCACTTCGGCATGATCCCATGGTCCGATGCGTGCCTCCACATACATGCCGTGCCGGGCGCACAACTCGACAAAGGCGCGCAAGTCACGCTGTCCTGTCCAATCGAACTGCCCTTCGATCTCCTCGTGATGAATCCAGATGACGTAAGTAGAGATAACCTCTACGCCGGCGGCCTTCATTTTGAGAATTTCGTCTTCCCACTGCGCGCGGGGGTAGCGCGAAAAGTGAAACTCGCCCATCACCGGGAGCCATGGCTTGCCATTGCGAGTCAGGTAACGGCTGTTCACGCCGAGTGTGCCGCCCGACGGCGAGGTGGCTGTGCCCTCCAGGTAAGCGGCGGGGTCCGGTTCGACAAAAGCCTGGCTGGCATCCACGCGAATCGGCGTAGCGCTCTGGGCGTATACAGTCGTTGCCGCGCCTACGCATACAAGAGCCAAGCTCGAGAAAAGATACCGATGAATGTGACCGGGCCCTGAAGCTTGCAGGATCGATCCGAAAGCAGGGGACATTGCGAATCACTCCGTGCAGGCCCGTTTTTATGGAAACTGAAGCCACGGTGCTGCATGCGAAAAGAACACTCTATTCCCACCGCTTCTTTTTTGAATCCTCCGAAAGTCGGATTGGTGTTATATTTCCGTGCGCACACGATCGCAGTTTGCCGTATACTGAGCGCCGCCATGCGGAGAAACTGTACGGTCGTTCTTTGGCTGCTGTTCTGTACGGCGGCATGCCCCGCGGCCACGCCTGCCGGCAGTCTAAGTGCGTACACGCGGCGCGTCTGGCAAGCCTCGGATGGTCTGCCTGAGCAGACCGTGCAGGCCTTTGCGCAAACTCCTGACGGTTACCTCTGGATTGGCACCACAGGCGGACTTGTGCGCTTCGACGGCACGCAGTTCATGGTCTTTGACCGTCAAAATACGCCCGCTCTCCACGAGAACAGCGTCTTCTGTCTAACGGTCGCACGCGACGGCGCGTTGTGGATCGGCACTGAAGGCGGCGGCCTTGCCCGGTATGCACACGGCCAGTTCCGCGCCTGGACAATACGCGAAGGCTTAAGCAACGATTTCGTCAGAAAAATTGCTGAGGATGCGCATGGCACCATCTGGGCTGGCACAGATAACGGCCTTTTGCGCCTTGAAGGCGATCGGTTCGTGCGCGTAGACGGAAACTCCGGTGTTCCTGCACTCGCGGTCCACGCCATTTACTTTGATCGCGTGGGCCGGCTCTGGGCAGGCGGATCCAGGCTGCTCTGCATAACGGGCGGTCACGCGACGGAATACACGTTGCGCGGAGAAGCAAGCCAGAACCGTGTCAAATCGATCCTTCAGACCGCAGACGGATCCATATGGGTGGGCACGGTTTCAGGATTGAACCGCATGGCGCCCGGGCACAGCACCTTTGACCGCGTAAGTGGTATTGCCGGCACGGTCCGCGTCCTGCTCCAGGCTTCGGACGGTGTGCTCTGGGTCGGCACCATTGGCCAGGGCGCGTTCGAGTGGAATGCGGGAACGCTTACGCAGATCACCGCGCCCGCTTCGCTGCCCAGTAATACGGTCCTGAATTTTTTCGAAGATGATGAGAAAAACTTTTGGATCGGCACGCAAGCCGGGATGATTCGTCTTACGCGTGCGCAGGCTAGCATTGTTCCTCTACCCAAGGCGAATGATTCCGATTTCGGAACCATCTACCGGGACCGTGACGGCAGCTTCTGGATTGGCTCCACGCTTCTGTTTGTGATGAGAGACGGCATTGTGACGCCGCAAACCCTTCCGGGCATCGAAGACGCGCATGTGCGCAATATATATCGCAGCCGGTCCGGCGCTTTGTGGGTAGGAACGGACGGCGATGGCGTTTATCGCATCGCCGACGGACATACGACCCATCTGACCACCCGCGATGGTCTCTCCAATAACTTTGTCCGCGCCATAACGCAGGATCGTGACGGAAGCATGTGGGTGGCTGCCGACGAGGGTATCAGCCATATCTTCGGCGAGAGTATGCACCCGCGGATCGTCCGTTACGAGATGCGCGACGGCCTGGCCTACTTCAGCACCCGCGCGCTGCTCGAAGATCGCCGGGGCGAACTATGGATCGGCACCGATCGCGGCCTCAGCCACATGCGCGCGGGCAAGTTCTTGAGCAATGCAGCTACTCTTGCGCTTGCGCAGATGAAGATCTGGGCGATTCACGAAGATCCGGACGACGGCATCTGGTTCGGCACGCGGAACAATGGCCTCTACCGCTACCGCGATGGAAAGCTTGCGCATTACTCTACCAACGATGGCTTGGCAAGCAATGCCATATATCAGATTCTCGAGGATGGTTCGGAACATCTGTGGATGAGCGGCCCGAACGGCATCTCACGGCTCAACCGGCACGAGCTCGATGCTCAGGCTGAAGTCTTTCCACGCCATCTTGCTCTCACCTTCTACTCGACCGGCGACATGGCCGCCAACACTGAAATCTACGGAGGCACGCAGCCTTCGGGTTGCATTACTCCCGAAGGCGACGTCTGGTTCCCGAGCAATCTCGGCCCCGTCCACATCTCGCCTTCTCACTACGCGCCTTTGCCGCCGCCGCCCTTGCGGATTCAGCTCGTGCTTGCCGACGGCCTCACGATCCCATTGACCGGACCTATCGTGCTGCGGCCCTCCATCAGCCGCCTGCAGTTTGCTTTTGCACCCATCCAGCTTCGCTCGCAAGGCGGCTTGCGCTTTCGCTACCGGCTCGACGGCTTTGAAAAAGATTGGAGCGCCACCACGCAAGCGCGGACGGCCGATTACACCAACCTGCCCGCGGGACACTACACCTTTCGCGTGCAGACCTTCGAACTCGATCATCCTGAAGCGGTCTCGGAGACTTCCATCACGCTGATGAAGCAGCCGTTTTTTTACCGCACCTGGTGGTTCATCGCTCTATGCCTGCTGCTCGTTGCGCTGCTCACCTATGGAGCCTATCAATATCGTGTGCGCCAAGTGCGCGCCCGCTTCGAAGCCGTGCTGGAAGAACGCAGCCGCCTGGCTCGTGAGATGCACGATACGGTTATCCAAGGATGCACCGGAGTCTCCGCGCTGCTCGAGGCTCTCTCGATGAACGGCGCGAAAAAAGAAGACGCGAGCTCCAGTCTGATGGACTTCGCGCGCTTGCAGTTACGCACCACGATTGAAGAAGCGCGCGACGCGATCTGGAATCTGCGCCGGAGCGATGGCGAGGCCGATCATCTGGGAGAAAAGCTTGAAGGCATGGCGCGTCAGATCGGCGGCGAGTTCCAACTGCCCATCACCTACTCAATGCGTGGCGCTCCCTTCGGCATCAGCCATCCCGTGGCGCACGATCTGCTCATGGTCGCGCGAGAAGGCATCTTCAATGCCGCGCTCCACGGACATCCGAAACGCGTTGAGATGGTTCTTACATACAAGAACCAGGAACTGATCTTGTCTCTATCGGATGATGGGTGCGGCTTCGACCCGCACTTGGTAGAAACACAAAACGGTCATCATTTCGGCCTGCGCGGCATGAGAGAACGCATCGAGCGCTCGGGCGGAAAGTTCCACTTGAGCAGCGCCGCAGGCAAAGGTGTCCAGATTGAAGTCCATCTTCCGCGCCACACCAAAACTGGAAAATGAAAGGCGGTGCGAGCCGCTCGGCTCGCACCGCTCAGTCAGCAAAGATCTGGTTTAGAAAGAAAACTTCAGCGCTCCCTGCATCACGCGCGGCGGCTCGGAGCCGGTACCCGAAATCTGCCCGAAGCCGCTCCAGGTCAGGTTTGTTACGGGCGAGCCGAAGGACGGGTGGTTGAACACGTTGAAGAACTCCCACCGGAACTGGACTCCATACCGCTCGGCGACCTTCCAGTTTTTGTCAATGCCTGCGTCGCCCCACGTTTCGTGCGGGGCGCGCATGATGTTTTTGCCCGTGTCGCCAAAGGTTCCCACGGGATTGGTTGTGAATGCGGCGGTGTTGAAGTACGCGCCGAGCCAGTGCGCCCGGCTTCCTTGTTTCACGTTCAGGGCCTGTCCTGGAACGAAATTAGCCCGGTCCTCACCCTGGTCAGATTCGGAGTTGCCGCTGTCGCTCTCGATGGTGAGACCCATACCAGAGATCCAATTGTAGATGCCGCTCACCTCCCAGCTTCCCAGCAGCTCCTCCATCAGCAGATTGTGTCCGTGCAGCGCCGGACTGGTGTAAACAAAATTGCTGACCCAGTCGACGGGAAAATTCTGCGAGGAAATGCCGCGGCTCCAGCCAAGATTGAATGGATCGCCGATGGCGTTGTAGCCGAAGCTGATGTTCGACGACGACGTATCGTCGATGGCTTTCGACCAGGTGAGATTCGACTGGAATTGCAAGCCGTGCGACTGTTTCCACTCGCCCGTCAACTGCAGACTGTTGTAGCTCGCGGTGCCGGGGCTCAACATGTCGAGAATGTTGCCGGCGAAGGTGGGAGCCAACAAGCGATTGCCGTTGTTCGCGTTGCCAGCGCCATAAAAGATGCCGGGGTTTTGGTCGATGATGGTCGACTGATGATAGGTTTCACTGCCGACATAGGCGATGCGAGCCACCATATTCGATTTGAACGCCTGCTCCACCGAGACGTTCCAGGCCTGCGTCACACCGAGCTTGAAGTTGGGCGAGATGGTAGCCGGAATCTCTAAGCCGGTGCCAAAGGTTGCGCTCGAAGGTGGTTTGTAAGTCGGTGAAGCAAACGGCGGGAATGGGCTCTTGCCGCCAGTGCCCGTGAAGGTCGACCAGGGATTATTAAAGTTGAGTGGTGTTGTGCTGCTTTGTCCCGGTGTGTAAGTCGGGGCAAAAGGAGCATTGTCCACAGTGTGGTTGTAAGTGGAATAAATCATGGGTTGTGTGAACATCCCGAAGCCCGCGTGGATGGCGGTCCTGGGCAACGCCTTAGGCTGCCAGGCTACGCCCACACGCGGTTCCCAGTAGCCATACGTCGTGTCCATCAGGCCGGCGCCAATACCCTTGTCGCCGGGAAAAACCATCCCGGTTGGCGCGTTGGGATAGACAGTGCTCTGCTCACCGGGGACCCATGCCGCCGCGCGCCCTGCGGTAATCTGCGGCGGGATATTCGGATCCCAGCGCAGACCCAGCGTGAGGCTGATGTTGGGGCGCACGCGCCACAGATCCTGCCCGTAAAATCCCGGCTGCCAGCCGGAGACAGGTGCCACTTCGCCGGCGCCCTGCGTGAAGTCATACAGATCGCCAACTAGGTAGTCGGCAAGTCCGTTACCGGTGTAGCTCCCGTTTACCGCCCAGTCCAGCTCCGGTTCCGTCGGGTACTGGGTGATCTCTGCGGCATACTGATGCTGCAGATTCATGCCCACCTGGATCGTGTGCCGGCCCAGGGTCTTCGTAAAGTTATCGTACAAGCCATAGGTGGTGCGCAACTCCTGCGAAGGCTCGTACCAGCCGCTTTCAAAGCCTCCGTCGCCCACATCGAACCCTTCCAGGTAGCAGGTGCCGGGCAGTTCCGTCACGTTGATGTATTCGGACCAACAGAAGGGCTTGCCTTCGGTCGTCAGGGCCGCCGAGCCATTGTGCGCGGCCATCTGCGTCCAGAAGACCGATGCCACATTGACCATGGTCGGGCTGATCGTCCAAGTGTGGTTCAGCGTCTCGTTGAAATACTGCATCTTTTCAGCGAAGGTGTACTGCCACGTAGCCAGAGGCAGCATGGATAGAACATTGCCCGGCGTGTCGCCCGAAGGCTGCACCAGGTTATTGACGAAACTGATCAACGAGAGCCGCTGCGCATTCGACACGTCGTAGTCGAGCCGTCCGGTGCCTTCGTCATAGTTATTGATGATGGCGGCGCTCGTGTACTCCACGCAGCCTGCCGCAATCTCTGTGGGAGTGCACCCGGTTGTGCTCACTCCGGTCTTACCCACCTGCGGCAGTGCATCCTTTACGATCTGGAGTGCGGTCGGGTTGTAGCTGTAGCCCTTTGTGGTGTCCAGTTGATTCGGCTTGCCGTTGATCGTAGTGAAGGGGCAGATCGCCGACTCGCCACTGGAGCAGAGGGTTGCAGACAAGCCGCTGAAGTCGCCGGCCAACATAGCCGCCGTGGGCGCGTAGGTCTGGTTTTCGCTCGATGCCGCGGCGGAACGGGTGCCTTGATAATTGCCGAAGAGAAACAGCTTGTTCTTCAGGATCGGCCCGCCGGCGTAGGCGCCGAATTGATTCTGGTGCAGAGGATTGATCGCGTGGGTAAACCAGTCTTTCGCGTTGAAGTCGTTGTCGCGCAGAAACTCGAAGATGCCGCCATGCAACTGGTTTGTGCCCGACTTCACCTGGATGCTGACCACAGCGCCCGGCGCGAAGCCATAAATTGCATTGAAATTGTTTGTGATGACGGTGAACTCCTGGGTCGCGTCGGCGTTCGGGAACGGAGCTGCCCGGCCCAGATAGGTGTCCATGTTGGGCGCGCCGTCGAGAATGTAATAGGTGCTGCCCTGGCGCCCGCCGCTCGCTGCGGCATCAGTCTCATTCGGGAACGAGAAGCCGCTCTGCGTATAGCTGTTGCCCAGGTTGGCGTTGATCACGCCTGGAGCCAGGGTCACCAAATTCGATGGGTCGCGGCCATTCAGCGGCAGTTGCGTCACCGAGGTCTGATTCACCGTCATGCCCAGCTCGGGCGTACTCGTGTTGATCAACTCGGCGTCTGCCGTCACGCTCACTGTTGCTCCGGTCGCCCCCACCTGCAGATGTACATCTTGCGTGGCGTACTGATTGGCGTGAATCACGATGCCGCTTTGCAGATATTTGTCGAATCCCGGCGACGTGATCATCAACGAGTAGGTTCCCGGCTCCACGGGCTTGATCAGGTACGCGCCGGTGCTGTCTGTTTTTTCCGTCTGGACATAGTTTGTACCCAGATTCGTCAGCGTGACGGTCGCGCCCTGGATCATCGCGCCCGCGGGATCAGAAACCTCACCCGTCAGGCTGCCGCTTGTGCCCTGACCGTGAATCAGAGCACTTGATCCGCCGAGAAGAACGGCGATTGCGAGCGCCAAGGCTCGTCTTCTTTTTGCGCCTATTTCTTGCATGATACCTCCTCAAAAATGAATCGGGCGCGTCTACGTGCGGGTTCTCGAAAAAACGCTGCTGCTTGATATCGTTTACATCTTGCCAAGACCGGATACACGGTCTACGTTCACACCTCGCCGCGCCATTTCCCTCTCTTCGAAACCAGCGTTTCGGAACCGAGTGGAACACTACGCCTCCCGCATTACGCCATGTATCCGCCAAAAGTACGACCGGACCAAATTTTCGTGAACGGATCCCGGCAAATCTGCGCCCGTATTATGCCGAGCTGCAAGCGCGGCTTGGCTTCTGTATCCCGCTAGAACACGGCCTCGTGGCTTACGAGGATCTCCACGTTGCGCTTGACCCCGACGGCAAGCCAATACCGATATGGCTGTACACTGCGAGCGGAATTACTTTGATGTTTTTAAGATGTAGCCCTCGGGCGAGTCTGACGCCGTGCAAGATGACTTTTTTGATGAAAAGGCCGCTTAGCCGTTGCGGCTGCGCCTTACAGCAACTTGAAAAGCTATGGCTCAACCATTCGCTTCGACATCGTTTTAATCGGCAAAGCCGAGTCCAATTCCTTTTAATTCTGTAACTTGAGTGAATCGCTGACACAGCGGTAAGTCACCTTAGTGATCGCAAAACGGGAAAACTTACCATAGTAATCTTGCCTTTGCCTCTCTAAGACTATGCCTCCGAAAAATCAGGCCGATTACCACAAAGAACGCACAACAAACGCCGCGTAACTGGCGGATCTCCCCCTGGTTGAAGAAATTCACCTGTGTGCAAATTGTCACCGCACACAAGCAGGAGGAGTGTGTGAATACCTTTCGAAGGTGGAAGCAATGGTAAATCTTTTTGGTCACGTCCCAGTTAACTTGAAACCCGTAGCGATCTCCGCGCCCCCACGGAACGATCGTTCGCAATCGAAAGAGAAGCTCGCGGTGGCTCGCCCTCGATTCGGCAGCATCGCTCGTCAAGCCAGTTATTTGGTCATTTTGATGTTTTTGTTTTCTCAAAGCGTTTTCGCAGTAACCTCAGCCATCGGGTATGTGCAGGGCAACTACTCCACGCCGCAAAGCTCCAAGAGCTCCGTCACCGTCAAGTACACCGCGGCGCAGACTGCAGGCGATCTCAATGTCGTCGTCGTCGGATGGAACGACAGCTCCGCCACGGTCAGCTCCGTCTCCGATTCCAGCGGCAACACATACTCCCTCGCACTCGGACCTACCGTCGTTAGCGGCGCCCTGACGCAATCGATCTATTTTGCCAAGAACATCCTGGCTGCTGCCGCAGACAAGAATACCGTCACCGTCACGTTCTCCAAAGCCGCCAGCTATCCTGATATCCGTATCCTGGAGTACAGCGGCGCAGATCCCAACAATCCCGTCGATGTAACGGGAGCCGCATCCGGCACCAGCTCACCCAGCAACGCTTCGGCGGCTACCGTCAATCCCACAGACCTGATCTTCGCGGCCAACATCGTGCAGAGCGCCACCGACGGTCCGGGCGCAGGCTTCACGCAACGCCTGCTCACCACTCC
>JASHQE010000053.1 GCA_030037705.1 Acidobacteriaceae bacterium
TGGATCATGCAGGTGGTCGCCTTCCGCACACCGTCTGCGGCTGCCAGCAATCCGGTTGCTCCTTCGGCTCTCGCCTGCAGCAGCAGTTCGATCACCGGCGCCGGCTCGGATGCCTGCACCGTAACGCTCAGTGCGGTTGCGCCCAGCGGCGGAGAGACGGTCACTCTGTCCAGCAGCAGCTCGGCTGTCACTGTGCCAGCTTCCGTCACCGTCGCCGCCGGCGCAACAACCGCCAGCTTCTCCGCCACCGTCGCCGCCGTTGCCTCCGCGCAGTCCGCTACTCTCTCCGCTAACGCGGACGGTACAACCAAGACCTTCACCCTGCAACTGAATGCTGCGGTACCTACGCTCAGTGCCAGCACAACTACCGTGAGCTTCGGGAGCGTATCCGTGAATACGGCAACTGCGCAATCTGTAATCCTGAGCTCTACTGGAACTGCTGCCGTAACCATCAGCTCCGGTGCGGTCACGGGCTCTGGTTTCTCGATTTCAGGCGCGACATTCCCGCTCACGCTCAACCCGAGTCAATCTGCTACACTCACCATTCAGTTCGATCCAACAGCCGCGGGTGCGGCCACGGGTCAGCTTACATTGGCCAGCAATTCCTCTACCGGAGCTTCGACGGTGATCGCTCTGAGCGGAACAGGAACGTCCCTCCCGGCGGCACTGAGCTCGCTTTCATGCAGCAGCAGCTCGATGACCGGCTCAGGGACCGATTCATGCACAGTCACACTGACTACGGCAGCCGCAAGTGGTGGTTTTGTCGTGAACCTGGCCAGCAATAACTCGGCCGTAACCACGCCTTCTTCCGTAACAGTCCCAGCGGGCGCAACCACGGTCAGCTTCTCAGCCACAGTCTCCTCTGTCAGCACCGCGCAAACTGCAACGCTGACTGCGAGCGCCGGAAGCGTCTCCGCGACTTTCGCCGTGCAATTGAATGCTGCCATTCCTACGCTGAGCGTGAATGCAACCAGCATCGCTTTCGGCAATATCGTGGTGAACACGCCGACAACGCAGGCCATAACCTTGACCTCTACGGGCAGCGCGCCTGTAACGGTCAGCTCGGCAACAGTCACCGGCACCGGGTTCTCTCTCTCTGGCGCTACCTTCCCAATGACGCTGAATTCGAATCAGAGCGCAACGCTAAGCATCGAGTTTGATCCGACTGCGGCAGGAGCAGCAACCGGTCAGTTGACCATCACCAGCAATTCGTCAACCAACCCCACTGCGGCAATCAGCCTCAGCGGCACGGGCGTGGCGGCTTCTTACGCGGTTTCAGTCACCTGGCAGGCGCCCACGAGCTCGCAGGATCCAGTGGCCGGCTATAACATCTACCGCTCTCCCAGCGGCAGTTCGACATATCAACTGCTCAACTCTTCCACCGAATCGCAAACAAGTTTCACGGACACAACAGTACAGGCTGGACAGACGTACGACTACATCGTGGAAAGCGTCGATGCCTCAGGAAATGAAAGTGTTCCATCGAACATGGCCAGTGTGGTGATTCCTTAAACACGCGACTGTATCTGATCAACACCTTCAAACAAGCGCGGCTTATGGACTGGTTTCCATCAGCCGCGCAATTTGTTTTTGCAAGACAAACTACGAAAGCAACAAACCCCGGCAATGTTGCTCTTAAAGATTTGCATTCGACATAAAAATACGAAGCCATTCAATAGCATCCTTGAGAATCTAGCCGTATCTAAATCTTCAAGAAAAAATTACGCATTCGGAAAAAAATACATATCGGATGCATCTACTATTAGTTCTAGCTGTGCTCGCCAAGTTGAACATTTAGAGAGAAGAAGAAAAGTTCAGGAGGCGGTACATTTTTTGGCAAGCCAATTGCAGGCGAAAGTCGCGGTCAGTTCCAAAGAATTGACGACCGTCCCACCTTAGCTACTGTCCTCAAGCGCCTTGGCAGAAAGCACGATCGGGATAGAAACGGACCGATCGGACATCGGGCCAAGTTTCAGCAGAAAATCCCCATGCCAACCAAGATTGGCAGCGTTCCTCCTCTTTGCCCGGGGAGTTCGTGCGCATGCAAAGGAGTTGTATGTGCGTACCTGGAAGTGTATGTGAACACGTTTTCGAAAGCGAGAATGAATGGCATCAATTGATACCTTTGTCCGGATTCAACGGACCGTTGTTTTTTCCCCTACTCGACCCCATCACGCTGCAAACCAATTCCTGACAATCTCGCATGTTCGAACCCGCGGCGGTTTTCTCCAGTTCAGTTATTTGGTCATTTTGATGTTTTTGTTTTCTCAAAGCGTTTTCGCCGTAACCTCAGCCATCGGGTATGTGCAGGGCAACTACTCCACGCCGCAAAGCTCCAAGAGCTCCGTCACCGTCAAGTACACCGCGGCGCAGACTGCAGGCGACCTCAATGTCGTCGTCGTCGGATGGAACGACAGCTCCGCCACGGTCAGCTCCGTCTCCGATTCCAGCGGCAACACATACTCCCTCGCACTCGGACCTACCGTCGTCAGCGGCGCCCTGACACAATCGATCTATTTTGCCAAGAACATCCTGGCCGCTGCCGCAGACAAGAATACCGTCACCGTCACGTTCTCCAAAGCCGCCAGCTATCCTGACATCCGTATCCTGGAGTACAGCGGCGCAGATCCCAACAATCCCGTCGATGTAACGGGAGCCGCATCCGGCACCAGCTCACCCAGCAACGCTTCGGCGGCTACCGTCAATCCCACAGACCTGATCTTCGCGGCCAACATCGTGCAGAGCGCCACCGACGGTCCGGGCGCAGGCTTCACGCAACGCCTGCTCACCACTCC
>JASHQE010000054.1 GCA_030037705.1 Acidobacteriaceae bacterium
ACCGTGGCCATGGTCACGCCAGCCGAAGGGCCATCCTTCGGAATCGCGCCTGCAGGCACATGAATGTGCAGGTCGATGTCCCGGTTGAAATCCTCCGGCAGCCCGAGCCGCGCGCAGTTCGAGCGAACCCACGTGAGCGCGGCCTGCATGGACTCCTGCATCACCTCACCGATCTGGCCGGTCATGGTGAATCCGCCCTTGCCCTTCATCTTGTTGGCCTCGATGAAGAGAATGTCGCCACCGGCCGGCGTCCAGGCCAGACCGACTGCAACACCCGGACGCTTCACGCGCTCGGCGACCTCGGTTTCGACGCGCACCTGGATGCCGCCCAGGAACTCCTTGAGCGTATCGCGGGTGACAACGAGCTTTTCCGTGTGCCCCTCGACCACGCGCCGCGCTTCTTTACGGCAGACCGTGCCGATGACCTGTTCGAGCTTACGCACGCCGGCCTCGCGCGTATAGTGGCGCACCAGGTGGCGAATCGTATCGTCATGCAGCTCGATCTGCTCCGGCGCGATCCCGTTTTCCTTGACCTGGCGCGGGATCAGGTAGCGCTTGGCGATGTGCAGCTTCTCCTCCTCGCTGTAGCCCTGCAGCGGAATGATCTCCATCCGATCGAGCAGCGGCGCCGGCACGGAATCGAGCATGTTGGCCGTGCAGATAAAGAGCACTTTCGACAGATCGAACGGCACGTCGAGATAGTTGTCTCTGAACGTGTTGTTCTGCTCGGGGTCCAGCGTTTCGAGCAGCGCCGAGGCCGGGTCGCCGCGGAAGTCGCGTCCCAGCTTGTCGATCTCGTCGAGCATGATCACCGGGTCGTTGGTTTCCGCCCGGCGTATGCTTTGGATGATCTGGCCCGGCAGCGCGCCGATATACGTCCGGCGATGGCCGCGAATCTCCGCCTCGTCGTGCATGCCGCCCAGCGAGATGCGCTGGAATTTGCGGCCCAAGGAGCGGGCGATCGACCGGCCGAGGCTGGTCTTGCCCACGCCCGGAGGTCCGACGAAGCAGAGGATCGGGCCCTTCATGTCAGGCTTCAATTCGAGCACGCTCAGGTAATCGAGAATGCGGTCCTTGACCTTCTTCAGCTCGTAGTGATCCTCATCCAGAATCTCTTTCGCTTTTGCGATATCGATTTTGGTGCCGGAGCTCTTCGACCATGGCAGCACGGCCAGCCATTCGATGTAATTACGCGTAAGCGAGTAGTCGGCGGCCATAGGCGACATGCGTCCGAGGCGGTTCAGTTCTTTCATGGCCTCTTTCTTCACGTCTTCCGGCATACCGGCATCGTCGATCTTCTTGCGCAGCTCCTCGATCTCGCGCTGGCCCTCATCCTGCTCGCCCAGCTCTTTCTGGATGGCTTTGAGCTGCTCGCGCAGGTAGTAGTCGCGCTGCGACTGCTGCACCTGATCCTGCACCTCGGTCTGGATCTTGGCGCGCAGCTGCTGTACCTCGATCTCCTTGGCCAAAAGCTTGTTCAACTGCTCAAGACGGTCGACCACACTGGGAGTCTCCAGCAACTGCTGCTTGTCGTCCGTTGTGAGGAACGGCAGCGAGGAACCGATAAAGTCGACGAGCCGGCCCGGTTCCTCGATATTGGCGGCGATGGTGCGCAGCTCATCGGAGAGCGTTGGCGATTCTGAGACAATCTGCTGGAACTGCGCAATGACATTGCGCTGCAAGGCCTCGAAATTCGACGTGGGGGCCGGATCGATGTCTTCGAGGGCCTCGATCTCCGCTATCATGTAGGGCTCGGTCTGGGTATACCGCATCAGCCGCACGCGGCCTGTGCCTTCGGTAAAGACAAAACGGCTCTGGTTAGGCATCCGGACAACTTTATGCACAGTGGCAATGGTCCCGATGGCGTGCATGTCGGTGGGTTTCGGCGCGTCTTGCCGGGGATCGAGCTGCGCCACCACCACAATCGTCCGATCTTCACCCAGCGACTCAATCAGCTGGATCGAGCTCTCGCGCCCCACGGTAAGCGGAAGCACGGCATGAGGGAACAAGACCGTTTCCCGAACCGGCAATACCGGAATTTTCCGTCCAGCCGATGGGTTTTGCCCAGCCGGCTCGTGAGAAGGAATGGAAGGAAGGTTTGACATTGAGCATCCTCGTATCAGCTTTTCTTCATTAGAGCGCGAAGGCCTGGAAAGGATTCAGAAACCGAGGCTCCGCATAGTCGGCCATCTTCTCCATGTCTTCAACGGCTTCTCCTGCTTGCCTTTACGATCCTGAGCCCCTCAGGGTTCCGCGGAAGCGGCAGACGATTGCGGAGCCAAACCTCCGCCTGCCATCCGCTGCTGGGCTTGGATGGTGTTTTGCTGTTCCATGGGTGTATCGGCTGAAGGCCGTAGAAGGTGAGAGGTAACCACACTTTTCGGGCGAGCGCCTTCTCTAATCTCCGCAGGTGGGAATGCACTGCGCATTCCCGCCTGCGAGGAGCAAGCCGAATGGTTCACTTCAGAAAGCTAGTCAAGAGATGGCTAGTCCGAGCGGGCCGCCATTCCCGATTCGAACCCTGATCCGCGGCTTTTCGCGCTTCCACTACTGCTCTCGCTCTTGATCTTCGACTCGATCTGCTCCCACAGATTATCGGGAGGTTCGACGATCGGGAACAACTGGCGGGCAGCTTCGGCAATCGTCTCCAGGTCAGCCAGGAGGGCGCGGCACAGCTCGCAGGTTTGAAGATGTTCGTGGTCTGAGACTTTTACCCCGGAACCGATCAGTTCCGGCAACTGCGCCTGGAATTCCTCACAACTCATAGTGCGGCGGCTGTCCGTCATGAGCGCGCCTCCTGCTGGACGTTGGTGCGCAAGGCTTCGCGCAGCTTGAGGCGCGCCTTGTGCAATTGCGACTTGCTGTTTCCGATCGAGCAATCCAGCATGGCGGCTATCTCATTATGTTCGAAGCCTTCGACGTCGTGAAGAATAAAAATAAGCCGGTAACCGGCAGGTAAATCGGCAACGGCTCGTTCCAGAGCCAGGCGATCAATGGCGCCGGCGAGGGTCAGATCGGGAGCCCCGAAGCTGCGGCCGGGCCCTTCTTCGGGAGCCGGTTCCATAGCTTCGTCGAGCGAGATCAGGGAAAGACCCTTTTTTCTGAGCTGCATCAGAACCACGTTGATGGCCAGCCTGTGCAACCAGGTGGAGAAAGCGGAGTCGCCGCGGAAGGTTCCGATCTTGCGGTGCAACTGCAGAAAAGCCTCCTGTGTCAGGTCTTCAGCCTCCGCAATGTTGCTTACCATGCGCAGGCAGAGTGAGTAGATTCGTCTTTTGTGAAGGGAATAGAGCTGGGCAAAGGCGTGGTGATCTCCGGCCTGGGCGCGCGCCAGCACCTGCGCTTCACCTGGATCGGACGAAGCAGCGGACGTAAAAGGGGCGGGGCGGTTTCCTCGAGCCGTAGCGGTTTCTGCTTCGCGACTGCCTCGAGGCGGACTTGCGAGTTGCGTTGGAACAGGGGAATTCGACATGCGCTTCCTTCGGTTTTGTAGTTGAAACCGGATACTATGCGCTTAGCTCCCTTTCCTCGTTAGTATAAGGGGTAAGCAGCGGATTACGATGGTGCTCCATGGGTGTGAAGTGTCTGAGCTGCTCAAGGTTGCTTTCACCGCCGGCTCTCCAGCAAAAAAGTTCTTGGCGGCCATGAACTTCCATTGCGGATCCGGGGAAAGATGTTTATCTTGAGACGCCAGCCTTTCAGGCCCGTCTCTCTCTTCGAGACGGTAAAAACTCTTCCAACGCTTCGGGGTCATGGAAGGAAAGGCGATCGGGCAGCCGCCGCAGCCTTGAGCAGGAAACCGCATCGTCGAGCCTCGGGCGAGCGAAAATCGAGGCTGGCTGAACTTTCTGTAGGAATGGCGGGTAGACGCGCATCGGGCTGGGCAATGGGGTAAGGACCCTCGCATCTTTGGGAGATAAGGTTTTGCGGAGAACGCCGGCAGGGGAGCGCCAGCAGGCCCGGCGGCACGATGAGGCCCTTCCGGCGGCTCGGCGTGGTTTTCTGCGCCGGTTTGCGGCAACCGGCGCTGCTCTTCTGCTGGCTGGAGGAACCGGCGCAAGCGGCCAGAGCGCGCCAGCATCGGCCCGTCAGCCGGAAGCCATCCCGCAGGTTTCTTTGCCTTCCCCGCCGGCGCCCTCGCTTGGCGAGCCCGCACCGGATGCGATTCTCCAATGGACGGGAGTGCCGGTACGGCGCGTCTCCTTTGAAGGCGTTCCTGTCGACCGGCTTGCAACGGTTGCAGCCAAGCTTCCGCTGGCCGAAGGAAAGCCGCTCGAACCTGCAGACGTAAAGAGCAGCCTGCGCCAGCTCTTTGCCACCGGCATCTATGACGACATCGAAGCGGAAGGGGAGCGCGATGGCGACGGGGTGGCAATCGTCTTTCTTGGGCGGCCACGCACGTTTATCGGCACAGTGGGCGTCTATGGGGCTGTCGGCGCTACGATGAACACGCAGCTGAGCCGCGCAAGCCAGCTCGAACCCGGAACCCGGCTCACACAGGAGAAGATGAACCGCGCGCTCGATCAGATGCGCGTCACGCTGGCTGAGAACGGCTATCATCAACCGGCGATCTATCCCACATGGACACGGCACCCTGGCGATCAGCTCGTCGATATCTCCTTTCGCGTAGCTTCGGGGCCCCAGGCACGTGTAGGCAAAGTAGTTATAACGGGCGATTCCGGAATCAGCGCAGAGGAGTTCCGCCGCTACGCGCACCTGAGAATTGGGGCTCATGTCGATCACGACACGGTGAATCGCGCACTCGATAGCGTACTCAAGCACTACCAGAAAGAAGACCGGCTGGAGGCGGACGTCAAGCTTGAGTCCGCGCAGTACGATCCCGCCGCCAAGGTTATGAATCTTCGATTTTCCGCCAACCGGGGACCGGTGGTGAGGGTGTTCGTCGAGGGCGCCAAGCTCAGCGATGAACGGATCAAGCGACTGATTCCCGTCTTCGAGGAGGGCACCGTCGATGAAGACCTTCTAAACGAAGGTAACCGAAGGCTGCGCGACTATTATCAGCGTTTTGGCTACTTCGACGTAAAAGTCGCGCACGAGCAGCAATCTGCCGGCAATGAGCAGGTGAGCATCCTCTACCGGGTGCGGCTGGGATCGCGGAGGCGGGTCGAGCATGTCTCCGTCACCGGCAATCATTACTTTGACACGCCCACGCTCATGGCCCTGCTGAGCGTTCGGGCCGCAGGCACGCTCGATCGGCACGGTTCCTACAGCCAGTCCCTGATCATGGCCGACGTGGGCGCGCTAGAAGCCGTTTATCAGAACAATGGCTTCGCTAACGTGAAGGTGACGCCCGAGACCAGCACACCGGAGACAGTTCTCGCCGATAAAAGCCCGCCGGGCCCAGGATCGCCGCCGATCCTCAACCAGACGGCTCCCTTGAGCGTCATTTACCACATCGAGGAAGGAACGCAGATGCTGGTTGGTTCGGTCAAGATCGAAGGGAACGAACACATGAAGGCCGACCGGCTGACGCCGCTGTTGAATACGACCGCCGGGCAATTGCTTTCGCCGCAGAATCTGTCGGGAGACCGCGATGCGATTTTAACGGCCTACATGAGCCGGGGGTTCGAGCAGGTATCGGTCGAAATCGGTCAGCAGGTCGAGGCTGCGGATCCCCATAAGGTCGATGTGGCCTTCCGCATCACGGAGGGTGAGCAGGTGTTTGTGCGCAAGGTGCTGATCACCGGACTGCACGCGACGCGGCCTGATACAGTGGCTCGCGCCATTACGATCCACGCCGGAGATCCGCTTAACCAGTCGGCTCTGCTCGACACGCAACGCAACCTCTACAACTACGCGCTGTTCAACGAGGTCAACACCGCGGTGGAGAATCCCACCGGCGGCGAACCGGATAAGACCATTCTGCTGCAATTGACGGAAGCGCGGCGCTGGACCCTGACCGGCGGCTTGGGATTCGAGGCCCAGACCGGCCAGCCGCAGAACAACTGCGCCGGCGCGATTGCCGGAGGCGTCGCCTGCAATCCGAACGGCAAAACCGGCGCCAGCTTCCGCGTGGTGGTCGATATTACCCGCAACAATGTCCTGGGGCGTGAGCAGTCGGCTTCGCTGCAAGGAACCTACGGCCTGCTGGAGCAGAGAATTGGGCTGCTTTACCAGATCCCACACTTCGAGGGCGCACGGAACTTCGGCCTCAACTTCTCCGCGGGCTATGCCAACAGCCAGGATGTGGCCACATATGTGGCGTCGCGCCTCGATGGCGGGATTCGCCTGACGGAGAACTTCGCCGCGCCAGGATCACTCCTGTCCAAGGCCAACACCTTTATCTATGAGCTCGACTTTCGGCGCGTGAAGGTGGCCTCCGACACGCTGCAGGTCTACCCGACGGAGATCTCCGAGCTCGCCACCGCGGCGCGCGTCTCCGGACCAGCCTTTACCTGGATTCGCGATACGCGCGACCAGCCCATGGATGCGCACCGCGGAACCTATACGAGCTTCCAGGAGTTTCTCTCGATCAAAACCACGGGCGCGCAATCTGAGTTCAACCGCATTGACGTCTCCAACTCAAGCTACTACGGCTTCGACAAGGATAAGTTCGTGCTGGCTCGGGATACACGCTATGGCCAGGTGCGCGCCTTCGGCTCCGGATCAAGCGAGTTGATTCCATTGCCGGAGCGGCTCTATGCCGGAGGGCCCACCTCCCTGCGCGGCTTTCCATTCAACGGCGCCGGACCGCGCGATCCGGAGACAGGCTTTCCCATCGGCGGAGCGGGGGCGCTGATCAACAGCACCGAGCTGCGGTTGCCTCCGCCTCCGCTGCCATTTTTTGGCAATACGCTCAGTTTCGTGCTCTTTCACGATACGGGAAATGTATTCACCAACGCGGGAGACGCGTGGGCCGGCGCGCTCCGGATTCATCAGCCCGACCGGGAAGCGTGCAAGCAAGCGGTTGCAAACGTGAACGACCCGAGCTCCTACATCCCCTCGGGAAGCCTGGATTCGACCGGCGTTCACGGGCCATGCAACTTCAACTACTTCTCTCACGCGCCCGGGGTCGGGCTGCGTTATCACACGCCGGTGGGACCGATTCGATTCGATTTCAGCTACAACCTGAATCCGCCCGTTTACCCGGTCAATATCAACTACTCGATCCCAACGCCATCCCCCAACCCGTTGGGACTGCCAGGTTATGAGCAGGCGCCCCGCCTGGGTGAAGCGCCGCACTTCAACTTTGTCTTCAGCCTGGGGCAGGCCTTCTGATTCGCCGACAGATTTCAACCCGGATCAGCGCCGCGGGCAAGTTTCTTCTTGCCTGCGTCTTCGCAGCGTGCGCTGCCCGGGGCGCGGCACAGGCCGCCCAGGGACAAACTCCCGATGCACAGACCGCGCCATCTATGGCCTCTGCTGTACTCGACCGTGTGGTGGCGGTTGTGAACCGCCATGCGATCCTGACCAGCGACCTCGATGACGAGATTCGCCTCTCTATCCTGGACCCCAATGTGCAAGGCCGGACCTTGACACGCCAGCACGCGCTCGAACAGTTGATCAGCCGGACCCTGATCGAGCAACAGATCCGGCAGGAGGATGCAGAAGCAGCTGAACCGACACAGGCGGAAGTGGATGCGCGGCTCAACGAGATCAGGAAGGAGCTCCCCGTATGTGTCCGCGAGAAGTGCGGTACCGACGAGGAATGGAATGCCTTTCTTGCGGCGCATGAACTGACCGCCGAACGCGTGGAAGCGTACCTGCGCTACCGGCTGGAGATTCTGCGCTTCATTGAGCAACGATTCCGCCAAGGTATTCGCATTTCGCAGCAGGACATTGCGAGTTACTATAACGAGACGCTCCTGCCGCAGTACGCGCCGGGCATGAAGGCTCCTCCGCTCGAGCAGGTGGCGCCGCGTATCGAGGAGATTCTTTTGCAGCAGCAGGTAAATATGCTGTTCGACGACTGGCTCGACAATCTTCGCAAAGAAGGCGACGTAGAGGTGCTGGACCCGTCGCTGGAGACGCCGGATACGGCAGGAGGAGCAGGCCATTGAGCAAGATGGCGATAACCCGCGTCGCTCCGCCAGACGCCCCGCCGCGGCCTCCGCGCCGTAAGTGGAGCCGCACGCGCCGCTTTCTGACGCGCCACGTTCCGTTTACAGTGGCCGGTGGATTGGTGCTGCTCGTGCTCGCTACCGTCGGTGCGTACTTCATCATGAGCTCCGCCGGCTTTGAGAATTTTGTGCGTGGACGGCTGGTCGCGTCCCTCGAAAAGCTCACTGGCGGGCGCGTGGAGATCGCTTCCTTCCACTGGCGCTTGCTCAATCTCGAAGCCGATGCGGGCGGCGTGGTGATTCATGGCCTCGAAGCCCGGGGTGAGGCGCCTTATGCGTATATTGAGCACCTTCATGTGAAGTTCAGCGTGCTCGGTCTCGTCATTCCGCATTTCGAGCCACGCATCCTGCTCAATGAGCTCGAGGTCACGCGACCCAAGATGCATCTGATCGTCTATCCGGGCGGAGAAACCAACCAGCCGCATCCGCGAAGACCGCGGAAGCCAGGAGAGCCGGCGCTCGACCGGCTTTTTGATCTCCAGGCGGGCCGCGTGGTCATTTCCCAAGGTGAGCTGGATTACGACAATCGTGCGGCTTCATTTGATTTTCAAAACCGTTTTGCGCCGCTCGACCTTACGGCCAGCGATGTATCGGTGCAGATGAGCTACGTTGCCCCATCGGGAACGGAGCCGGAGAGTTTTCGCATCCAGGCTGGAGCCGCGGACCTGAACCTGTCCCGCATCACGCCTGGGGACAAAGTCTCCTCTGTTCACGCGCTCCTCCAAGCAACACTCGACCTGACGCGCAATGCCGCGACGTTGCGCATTCTGCGGCTCACGGCGCACAGCCGTGACGGCGCCGATCATACGCTCGCAGTCACCGGCGAGTTCAAAGACTTCTCTCATCCAAGCTGGCAATCGCAGATCGCCGGCGATCTCGACATGCGGCTACTTGACCCCCTTACGGGCTATCCATACGCGCCGGAGGGTATTGCGCACCTTGACCTTGCCGCGGCAGGTCACGCCGGAGAGTTTCGCGTCGACGGGAAAGTCCATATAGAGGGCGGCGCATACGTGGGCACTGGCGTGGTAGAACGCGGAGTCCAGCTCGATGCGCGCGTCCATGCCGATCAGGGCCGGCTGCTCATTTCGTCCATTGTGGCGCGATTGCACCAGGGAGGCAGAATCGAGGGCACGGTCGACCTGGCGCACTGGCTTCCACCTTCGTCACAGGCCGCTGTCTTTCAGGCTGTGAGTCCGCACTCCGGGCGCGCGCCCATCCGCAGAGCCGCTCAGCCCGCACGCGCATCGAATATCACGATCCCTGTGGATGGGAAGGTCACAGCAGATTTTAAAGACGTTTCTCTGGACGCAATTCTCGATATGGTCAGCCAGCCTCCGTTTCAGCGGCTGGGCCTGGATACGCGCATCAACGGAACGGCAGTGGCCACATGGGTTAAAGGTGACCAGAAGACCGTCGCTGTGGACGCGAATCTGGGTCTTGGCGCGCCCGCTGGGGCGATTCATGCGCAGGAGGTCCCGGCGAATGGCGCGATCGACGCGACATATACGCAGCGCGATGGCTCAGTGGACCTGCGCCAACTCGAGTTGCACCTGCCCGCGAGCGAAATCGAGGCGCATGGGCAACTGGGCGCTTACCCGCTTACCAGCCCGACCGCGCTTTACGTCGACTTCCATACGCGGAATTTCGGGGAGTTCGACACGGTGCTGCGCAGCCTGGGCCTGAAGCGCGCGAACAAATCCGGCGCAGCGGCTCTGCCGGTAAATCTAGCGGGACAGGCCGATTTCACCGGCTCCTGGGCCGGCTCACTGGTAAGACCGCGCTTGGCGGGACACCTCAAAGGAACGCAGCTTGCAATCGAGATGCCCGCCCAGATACCCATCCAGGATCATGCTTCGGACGGCCATGCTTCGGGCCAGCCCCGCTTCATTCACCTCGACTCGCTCGAAGCCGACGGCAGCTATACCGATGCCCGGATCGCCATTCTGCGCGCCACGGCGTCGCACGGCGCAACCAGGATCGTCTTTGCCGGCACGCTCGACGCACCAGAGAATTCCAAAAGCAGTTTGGCGCCCGGCTTCGACGCCGACTCCACGATGCACCTGCGTGCGCAGGCAGCCCGCGTGAACATGGAAGATGTACAGCCTTTCCTCGCGCACAGGCTTCCCGTGACGGGCACACTGAGTGCGCAGGTTCAAGCCGATGGAAGCCTCCGCGCGCTCGCAGGGTCGGGCTGGGTCGATTTGGAGGATGGCGGCATCTACGGCGAACCGGTGACGCACCTGCACGTGCAAGGCGCACTGGCTAATCGCACGATGAAGGTATCCGCGGCCCGTCTCGATCTGGCGGGCGGCGCGATCAGCGGCTCCGGAAGCTACGACCTCAATTCGAAGGCCTTTCAGCTACAGGCGACAGGCTCGGGAATCGACCTCGCGCAGATCGACTGGCTGCGCCGGAGAGATTTAGAGGTCGCCGGAAGTCTCAATGCCTCCGTCACCGGCTCAGGCACGCTGGCGGACCCGCGCTTCGAAGGCCATGCCACGCTTACCGGCCTGGTGCTGGCCGGCGAGCCGGTGGGCAGCCTCGAGTTCGTTGCGCACACCGCTGGCAAGTCGCTGAATTACGACGTCAGTTCGCATCTCGAAGGCGCGGAGCTTGCGGTGCACGGCCAGACGGTGATGAATGGAGAGTACGCGACCCAGGCGCAGATGCAGTTTTCGCACTTCGACATCGGCGCTTTGCTCAAACTGGGCCACATCGAAGCGATCAACGGTGAGTCTTCTCTGGCCGGGACGATTACACTTGCCGGACCGCTCCGGCATCCGGACCAGATTCATGGCGAGGCGCGGCTCCAGGAGCTGGCCGTCACGCTTGCCGGGGTTCGTCTGCAAAGCGAGGGTGGGGTTCACGCTACGTTGGCCGACGCGCGCGTCCAGCTCGACCCTTTGCACATCACCGGCGAGAACACCGATCTGCACGCACAAGGCAGCCTTGGCCTGAAAGACACGCGCCAGCTCGATCTTTCCGCCAGCGGCACCGTGAATCTCAAACTGGCGGAGACTCTTGATCCCGATCTGACCGCCAGCGGCACCACCACCTTCCAGGTAGAAGCGCACGGACCGCTCAAAAACCCGGGGCTGCGAGGACGAATCGAGTTCCAGAATGGCTCGCTCTCGCTTGAAGATCTTCCCAACGGCCTGAGCCAATTGCACGGCACGCTCGAATTCAACCAGAACCGGCTGGATGTCACTTCGCTCACGGCGATGAGCGGGGGAGGCCTGCTCAGCGTGGGCGGATCGCTCTCGTACCAGCACGGGCTCTTCGCCAACCTTTCCGTCACCGGCAAGGGTATACGCATCCGCTATCCGCAGGGCGTGAGTTCACTGGCTGACGCCTCGCTACGGCTTGAGGGCTCACAGACGAATCTATTGCTTTCGGGCAACGTGCTCATTACCCGCTTCACCGCCAGCCCAGACCTGGATATTGCCGCATTGGCCGAACAGGCTAATGCAGTGCATCCGGTAAAAGCCCCCGACTCACCGTCGAACCACGTCCGGCTGGACGTACACGTGGTTTCTTCGCCGCAGTTGAACTTCCAGAACGCGTTTGCCAAACTTGCAGGCGACGTGGACCTGCATCTGCGCGGCACCATGGCTACCCCGTCGCTGCTGGGGCGCGTCTCCATCACACAAGGCAACGCGACGATTGCCGGAACCCGCTACGAGTTGCAGCGCGGCGATATCTCTTTCACCAATCCGGTGCGCATTGAACCGACTATCGATCTAACGGCGACGGCGCACGTAGAAGATTACGACATTACTCTCGATCTGCATGGAGTGCCCAATAAGCTCGCCGTCACTTACCGCAGCGATCCGCCTTTGCCCGAAGCCGACGTTGTTTCTCTGCTGGCGCTGGGCCACACGGAAAGCCAGCAGCGGCTTTATACGCAACAGCAGGAACAAGCACTCTCCAGTCCTTCCACAGACGCGCTGCTCGGTGGAGCGCTCAACGCTACGGTCAGCAATCGCGTGCAAAAGCTCTTCGGAGCCGGCTCCGTCAAGGTCGATCCGAATTATCTGGGCGCCTTCGGCAACTCCACTTCACGCATCACCGTGCAAGAACAACTGGGCCGCAACGTGATTCTCACCTATGCGACAGACGTGAACACCACGGGCCAGCAGTTGTTGCAGGCAGAAGTGGCCATTAACCGGCATGTATCGCTCGTTGTAGCCCGGGATGAGTCTGGAGTCTTCTCGATGGTTGTGAAAGCGACGCGACGGTATCGTTAGAGGTGGAATCCGAGCAACAATGCCCACTCGGGATGCGTATTCAGGCCCGCAGCGTTTTGAGCAATTGCGCCGGATGCACAGGCTTGGTAAGCAGTTCAAAGAAGAAGCCATTCGTCACGGCATGGTCAAGCAGGGCGGATGTGGCGGCATTGCCTGAGAAAAGCACGATCCTCGACTTCGGACAGCAGGCGCGGATGGCCATCGCCAGGCGAACGCCGTCAAAGTCGGGCATGATGACGTCCGTGAGGACGATGTCGGGACATTGCTCTTCGACGCTGCGAACCGCGTCCATGCCGCTGTAAAAGGCCTTCGCATCGAAGCCATTGCGGTTGAGGATGGCGGCGACGCTATCGGCAATCAACGGCTCGTCATCGACAACCAGCACCAGCGGCCGGTGGCCGAGTGTTGCTATGACGTCCCTGTTTTCACCGGGCTGCGATTCATTCTGGGCGCCCGGAGCCAGGGAGGAAAACCAAAAGGAAGAACCAAGGCAAGTCATGCAAAGACCGGATACGATCATCGTCATACTCGTTTGATTTTAAGTTTTTCAGGCAGCTACGGTTATCTCTTTGCCCTCCGGGCGGCCGTCGGGGACGAAGAAGCTCATCGCCGTGCCGGGCCGCTCTCCCTGGCGGCTGCGGAACCGCAGATAGCCGCCATACTGTTCGATGATGGATTTGGTCACCCACAGTCCGATTCCGGTTCCAACCTCGGCCTTGGTGGTAAAGAACGGGATGAAAATCCGCTGCTGCACCTCCGGCGGCATGCCGGAGCCGTTATCCGCCAGCGTAATGCGAACGCCCGTTTCCATTCGATTACTCCAGTGCCTCGACGCGCGGGCGCGAATCCAGATCTTGCCGCCGGTTTTTGAGGCATCGATCGCATTCGCAATCAGGTTGGCCAACGCCTGCTTGATCTCCCCCTGCTTGACGTAAATCCTCAGTCCGGAATCGATGGAAGTATACGTCTGAATATTCTTGTAACGCAGTTTGCGCTCGTAGATCTGCATCACATCCTGGATCAGCTCGCCGACTTCAACCCACCGGTTTTTCGATGTGTCGCGATAGAACCCAAGGGTTTTCTGGGCGATCTGCGCAACCCGGGTAAGCTCGCGGTCCGCAATCTCCAGGTAACGGCTCACGTCCTCAGGCAGCCCCGGTGTGGTTCTGGCGAGATAGATAAAGTTGGTTACCGCTTCGAGAGGATTGTTGATCTCGTGTGCGATGGTTGCCGCCATGCGCCCGGCCGCGGCCAGCTTTTCGGCTTGGACGGCCATCTGCTGCGCATGCCGCAACTCGGTGATATCGCGTGAGACCGCAATCAAGCCTTCGATTTTGCCGTCTACATTCCGGATTGGTGTGATCTTCACATCCCAGCTCTTGCGCGTTCCCCGTTGCGTTGAGCACTCGCCCTGAAAGCTGCCCACACCACCCGCCTTGGCCGCCGTTAGCGCGGCTTCCGCTTTGGGCCTGTCCTCTTCTCTCCAGAAATCGACCCAGCGGCGACCGAGAATTTCGTTGAGATCCTCGATCTCAAGCGCTCTGACCCCGGGCGGGCTGATATATTCCACGCGGCCGTGAAGATCGAGAAGTTTCACGCAATCATCGCTGCTCTCGACTACGTTGCGGGCGAACTGTTCGCTGCGCCGCAGCCTCTCTTCCACCTGCTTGCGCTGGGCAATCTCCTTTTCCCGTTCATCTACGACGGTGCGGACCAGCAATGCTTTCTGCTGCAGTGAACTGATCATACGCAGCCGTTCCGCTTCGCCGGAGAGCGAGGCGTAATCCTCGGTGGGAATCGTCTCCGTGTGCTCCATGCATATTCTTTGGAAGAGCGCATACCGCGCTTGGTCAGCAAAGCAACGCAGCGGGTAGGCACAGCGAAGAATAAGCGAGTGCCGCGCAACAACTTCATTCCAGATGTTTTCGAGCTCAATGGCGGCTTCAAACTGGCCTTTGTCCCAAAGCACGGCCACCATCTCTCCAAAGGCCGTAATCGAGCCGTTGCCTCGTTGAACGGCGGCGCGGGCCCTGAATAAAATCGGCTCGATGGTTTGCAGGAACAGTTCGCGGTCCGGTCGGTCGTACACCATGAACCGCGACAGCGTCTCTTCGGCATCCAGCGCGATGAACTGGTCGCATCCGGCGGCGAAGCGAAGATTGATCGCAAGATGCTCCAAGCGTTCGGTCAGCCCTGCGCGATGCGGCGCGGAGGCAATCACCACACACGCGCTGCCGCTGCCCAGCGCCGCACCGGCAAATTCGCTCAATTTATCGAGGAAGACGAAATCGTCTTCGTAGAAATGAACCGAATGGGAGACAAGCGACAACGCACTTTGCCCGCCCGGCGTTTCACAATCGTGAATCTCGCGTTTTCGGCTCTGCAACTGCACTAAATCTAGATACCACCCACTGAGGAAAGTAAGACAGATTTTCAATGGGTACGATGCCGGTCCGGATTTGATAGTTGCCAAAATTTAAATAGCCCGAGGGCGCTGTGTGACTCATTTCTGCCGCACAACCTGGAGCAGTCCCGCGTGTCTATACCGATCGTGCGACAACTTCAAAAGGAATTTTCCCTTGATGAATGCCGGCACAAACGTTGCATGCGCATCCCAATGAATGGCACGAGGAGACGAAGCAATGAAAGACTTCCATCTGTTCAGAAGATCGATTCCGTTTATGGCCCTTGCCGGAGCCGTCTTGGCTCTTTCCCAGTTTTCGCACGCATCTGGGTGGGCCGGGAGCTCCGGCGCATCCGCACAGCCACAATCAAACGACAGCTCTCTCGAAGGTGAAGCTGCAAGCAAGCTCGACAAAAAGCAGTTCAAGGATGTGAAAGTAACCGTCCAGAACGGCGTGGCGACGCTTACCGGCACAGTGGAGCTCTACGAGTACAAAATCGACGCGCAAAAACGTATCCTGCACGCCAAGGGAATCACTGCCGTGCGCAACGAGATTCAGGTAGCAGGCGCCTATGTTGCCGATCACGATCTGCGGGCGAAGCTCTCGGAAAAACTGGCTTATGACCCGGATGCCTACGGCAGAATCTTCGACGCGATCACGCTGAACGTATCGGATGGCGTGGTTACCCTGGGCGGCCATGCGCATGATTACGTGGACAGAGACTCGGCCGTGGCCATCGTTTCAACCACGCCGGGCGTAAAGGACGTGGTGGACAACGTCGAAGTCGATCCGGTTTCGGAGATGGATAACCGCATCCGTCTCGAAGTGGCTCGCGCCGTCTATGGTTTTCCGTCGTTGAACAAATACGCCATCGATCCGGTAAAGCCGATCCGCATCGCGGTGCAGAACGGCAATGTGGAGCTTTACGGAGTGGTCGACTCACAGGCCGACAAAGACGCGGCCAATATCCGCGCCAACAGCGTGCCCGGTGTGTTCAGCGTGAAGAACTACCTGGAGGTAGCCAACCAGCCTGCTGAATCGACGAAGTAGGGCCTACCTTTCCCGCGCATTGGACAATATCAATACAAACGGCCTCGGAGACGGCTCACCCTGCGAGGCCGTTTTCTTTGGTTCATGCTCGCGGTTCAGCCATGCCGGGCTCTGACTTCGTCTGGTCTCCCGGTAAAATGTTCCTCGATGAGTTTCCTCCCCGCACTTCCGCCTGCGCCCGAACGCGAGCCCTATGAATTTGAGCGCGTCTTCATCGGTCCGCAGGGGCTGCGGGCGGGCTGGTCGGTGCTCCTCGCTTACACGCTCTTTTATCTTTTTCGCGTCATCATCGCCGACATCTTTTGGACGGCCCATCTGGTCAGCGAGCAAAGCGGCTTTGATGCAACTTCCGCGTTGGCTCTCGAATCCATCCCTTTTCTCGCCATGATCGGAGCGGGAACGATCATGGCGACGATCGAGCAGCGACGGCTGGTCGATTATCACCTGACGGGGCCGCGGCGGATTCGGCATTTCTTTTCCGGACTTGCCGCGGGCTTTATAGCGCTTTCCGTGCTTATTGCCGGGCTCCGGCTTGGCGGATGGCTGCACTTCGGCCCGGTTACGCTTTCGGGTTTACCAATCCTTCGCTTTGCCGCCCTGTGGGGCTGCGCCTTCCTGCTGATCGGCTTTGTGGAGGAGGGCCTGTTTCGCTGCTATCTGCTATTCACGCTGACGCGCGGGATCAACTTCTGGTGGGCGCTGGCGGCCGAAGCTGCATTCTGTTTTTACGTGGCCCTCCACCCGCAGAACCACGGCGCGTGGGGAGTCTATGCGATAGCGCTGCTGGGCCTTTTCCCTTGCCTCGTATTTCACCAAAGGTCCGCTGCACGCAGTGCATTCTGGCAGGCGGCATGGGTCACCTCGACCTTTTTCGGAATGATCCACACCTTCAACGGCGGCGAAAACTGGATCGGCATCTTAGCTGCGGCGAGCATTGGTTTCGTTTTTTGCGTGAGCGTGTGGCTTACGGGTTCGGCGTGGTGGGCGATCGGCTGCCACGCAGCGTGGGACTGGACCGAAACCTATTTTTACGGGACGGCCGACAGCGGCCTGCCCGCTCGCGGTCACCTGCTGAACACTACGCCGACCGGCAACCAGCTTTTGAGCGGCGGCGCGGATGGGCCGGAAGGCAGCGTTCTGGTGCTTGGCGCCATCCTTCTGCTGCTCTTTTTCGTTCTTGCTGCGAATCTCCGCAGGAGGCTCACTATGCGGGCGGCCAATGCATTCGCTTCGGATGAAGAACTCCATGCGTCTGTGGCTCAACCGGATGCTGGGAGCATGGGTGGCAAGCGTGCCGATCAGTTCTGATCATTCCGGTCTGATCATTCCGGGAAGCTCATATACGCCGCTCTGCGCTGGTCCATCCGTTACCTGCGTCGTTACCTGCGCACTGAACGATTGTAATGTGGTCGCGTTCTGTCATGCCGTCGGGCAGAGAGTTATTCTGTTGCTGACGGATGGCCGACAAGACTTCATTGAAGTACGCACGCGAGGGTAGTCGTTTGCAGCGCGTGCGCAAACGCCGCTGGCCGCGCAGACTGCTCTGGACAACAGCCGTGCTGCTGATTCTTCTCGTGCTGGCTGCGGGAGGGTCCATTCTGTGGCTGCGCTCGGCAACCTTGGCCGCGCTGCCCGCGCTGGATGGCGACGTGCAGGTGGCTGGTCTTTCCGCGCCGGTGACGGTGCGGCGCGATGCGCATGGCGTGCCGCACATCGATGCGGCGACGCAAGCCGACCTCTTCATGGCTCAGGGTTACGTGACCGCGCAGGACCGCTTGTGGCAGATGGATACGTTCCGCCGCAACTCCGAGGGCAAGCTGGCGGAGATCCTCGGCCGCTCGCTTCTGAAGCACGACGAGACCCAGCGGGTCTTGCAGATTCCGGTTGCGGCGCAGCGGATTTATGAGCATCTGTCCGCTCAGGACAAATCCTGCGTGGACAGTTATGCGCGTGGCGTAAACCTCTTCCTCGATTCTCACAAGAACTCGCTTCCGCCCGAGTTCCGCCTGCTGCACTATCAACCAACGCCGTGGACGGGCGTGGACACGATCAGCGTGGGCCTGATGATGGTGCAGGAGCTCGACATGCACGCAGTGGCCAAGCTTGGGCGCAGTCACATCGAGGCCGAGCTGCGCAATCCGAAGCTTGAATCCGATCTCTACCCTGTGGGCTCGTGGCGCGACCATCCGCCAACCGGCTTGGAAGTGGACTGGGATGCTCCACGTCCGCAGCCACCGGCCACGGGCAACGACGATGACGATGAAGATGCGCCGACGAAGACGCAGTTGGAGCCCTTTTCCGGAACGCCGGAAAATGTACAGGCGCTGCTCGTCCTGCTGGGCCTGCCTGCCTGCGACGGCTGCGCGGCAGGCTCGAACAACTGGGTCGTCGCCGGCAGCCATACGGCTAGCGGCAAACCGCTGCTCGCGAACGATATGCATCTCGGTTTCTCGGTGCCTGGCATCTGGTATATGGCCGACCTGAGTGCGCCTGGCTTTCACTGCGCTGGTGTGACGCTGCCCGGATTTCCTTTTATCATCGCCGGGCACAACGAGCATGTGGCGTGGGGATTTACAGCGCTGATGGCCGACGTGCAGGATCTTTACGTTGAAAAACTCGACGGCAAAGGCAACTACCAGGCCGCGGATGGAAGCTGGAAGCCGCTGAGCGTGGATCATGAGGTCATTCACGTGCGCGGCGGAAGGGATGAGGCGATCGACGTTGTATCCACCGGCCACGGGCCGATTGTGAACCCGATCCTGACGGGCGAGTCGCGGACGATCGCGCTCAAATGGAATCTCTATGATCCCGCGCTGAATGCGATTCCGCTCTACCAGATGAACACGGCTTCGAACTGGACTGAGTTTTCCGCGGCGCTCGAGGCATGGAGCTGGCCGGCGCAGAATCTTGTCTACTCAGACGATCAGGGGCATATCGCTTACCAGGCCATCGGGCGCGTTCCGCTGCGGCCTGGGGGTCTGATGCCCGTGCCGGTCGAAGATAATACGCACGAGTGGCAGGGCTACATTCCCTTTGAGGACATGCCGCGCGCGGTCGATCCGCCATCGGGCTTTCTGGCCACGGCCAACTCGCGTGTAACGACGCCGCAATCGCCTTACCCGATCACGCTTGAGTGGATCGATCCATATCGCGTGGAGCGCATTTACAAGGACCTCGATGGGCGCGATGGGCTCACACCGAAAGATATGCTTCAGGTGCAGACCGATATCTACAGCGAGCTCGACCAGGAGATGGGCCAGCGCTTCGCGTACGCCATCGATCATACCGACGGCGTAGACGACCGTTTGCGCAAGGCCGCCGATCTGATGCGCAGTTGGGATGGGCGGCTGACGACGGATTCCGCCGCGGCGTCTATCGTGACAAAGGCACGCGCCGAGCTGCGGCAGATGATTCTCGGGCCCAAGCTGGGCAAGGAGATCAGCGACTATCACTGGGGTGAGTCGACCTTCGCCGAAGAAGAGATCGTGATGCACGCCATGCCCGATTGGCTTCCGCCCGGCTATAAGAACTGGGACGCGGCGCTGACCGATGCGGTGCGCAAAGGCATGGAAGACGGCAAAGCACCCCCCGATGTGACTGCATGGACTTACGGAAGCTGGCACACCATCGAGGTCGAGCATCCGCTGGTGCAATTTCTGCCGTTCCTTGAGCACATTGCGGGCACGGGACCGCAGCCAATGAGCGGGGACGTGACCACGGTGAAGCAGATCGGCCGCGATGTGGCTCCTTCGCAGCGTTTCACGATGGATTGGAGCAACATCGACGGATCGACCGAGAACATCATGCTCGGTGAGAGCGGTAACCCGCTGAGTCCCTATTTTCGCGACCAGTGGAACGACTGGTATAACGGCTCGACCTTTGCGCTGCCGTTTACACCGGGAGCGGTTGTGGCGCAGACACGGCACACGCTGCGGCTGGAGCCATGAAAAAGCAGGGAACAGGAATCAGGGGGCAGGGATCAGAGTCAGCCGCGCGATCGTGGGTGCCCCGGGTCTCGTTTCTGAGAACTGGAAAGCGTACCGGCCCGGCGATCATTCTGCTGGCCACGCTCGTGGCAGTCACTCCGCAGCTCATTCGCGGCAACTCGTGCGGGCACGAC
>JASHQE010000008.1 GCA_030037705.1 Acidobacteriaceae bacterium
ATGATGCCGCCGAGCGCGTCGACTTCACGCACTAAGTGCCCCTTGGCCACGCCGCCGATGGCCGGATTGCAGCTCATCTGCGCGATCAGATCGAGGTTCATCGTGATCAGCGCCGTTTTCAGGCCCATGCGCGCTGCGGCCATGGCCGCCTCGCACCCGGCATGGCCGGCTCCGACCACAGCCACGTCGTATTGTTCCGTAAAAGGCATTCCCTTCCATTTTAGGGGGAATTCGGTGGCATAGCACCTTCGAGCCAGAGCGCGGACGCACTAAATCTCCTATAATCCATGCAAATTAAGAGATCAGATTATTTCTATGCAAACCTGCTCTTGCGGAGATTGGGCCGAAGAGGGGCGCGACCGCTGCGCGCGGTGCTCCGCACTGGAGACGTTCGGGCTGGATTCTACGGCGACTGCCGACCAGATCAAAGCGGCCCATCGCACGCTGGTCAAGGTCTGGCACCCGGACCGCTTTCAAGACGACCCTAAGCTGAGAGAAGCGGCGGAGGCAAGGCTGAAAGCGATCAACTCCGCCTACGTCTTACTCACTGCGAAAGGCGGCCAACGCGCGTCGCGGCAAAGCGCCCATTCCGCTACTCGTACACGATCAAAGCCGCAGGCTGCGTCGGGACGCAGCGCGTCTTTCTTTGCACACCTGATTCCCTCACCGGTGATGTTGTTGAAATGCGCTGCGCTTGGCTGCGGCCTGGTGATTTTTGTGCTTTTGGCGCAATCCGCCGATTCCTATTTCGCCTCTCAGCCGACGACGGCGAGAATTTACTCGGAGCTACGAGAAGGCATCGTGTCGAACTTCCGAGAAGCTACCGGAGATATATGGAACCGGACAGTGACACACCTGCATGGCTTCATTGCACAGAAGGTCGAGGCCATTCCCGCGGCTGCCGCGCAATCTGCGGATGCCGAACAGCCCGCGGCTGCCGCGCCGCTCGATCCTGCCGATCCGGTGCAAAACCTCCATCGCCGGGAGCTGGGCGCCGCCCATGCTGAAACGGTGCGCCTCACACCCTATATCACCACTGGCCTGACACAAGAGGAGGTGAAGGCCGTTCAGGGCGCGCCTACTTCGGCTTCAGAGGACAAACTGATCTATGGTGGCTCGGAGCTCGATTTTACCCACGGCAAACTCACAGGCTGGAAGCTCGACTCCGCTTCAGCGCCAATCCGGGTCAAATTATGGCCGGATGCTCCTGTCGATCCCGGCCTTGCGGCCTTTCATGTCGGCTCCTCCAGGAGCGCTGTCCTCGTGGTCCAGGGCACGCCTACGTATCTCTCCAAGAACGAATTCGGCTACGGCGGCTCCATGGTCTACTTCCAGGATGATCGCGTGATCAGCTGGAAGAACGATCCCGCGACCGTGCCGCTGCGCGTCGAGCCCTGAGCGCCGGCCTATTTCGCGCTGCGCTCGAACATGCGCGCGTCGAAGAAGAAGGGCTGCGGCGGATCGATGCGCAGATCGGCCATGCGCGGGTGAAGCGGGTTCACGAGGACATTCCACTCAGGCCGAATTGAGGCGGATGGAACTCTGAGAGCGAGCGAAGCGTTGGAGCGCATCCACGCATCGCCTAGCGCGCGCGTGGCGAGCAGATCAGCCCACCACTCCGGTGGAAGCTCTTCGGGAGTGATCGTGCGCGCGGGTTCATCTTCGGGAAGCTGGGCCGAGATGGAAACAAGATCGTTGGGGGCCTGCGTCGGGTCGAGATGCACGAAGAGCTCGATGGCCGCCAGCGCCAGGGAAGACGAGCAATAGACCATCGGCACGCCACGGGAGTTCCACCGGCCGCCGTAACGACGCGCGCCTTCACCGGAAAATGCGGCGTCGGCATGAATGGCACGGCACAGCCGCCAGACCAGCATCAGGAGTAGACGCCGTATGCAATACGGCCGAGGAGGTCTTCAACCTCGCGGACGCCGGGATCGGTGTCGAGCTGGTCGAGCGGCCGGCCGCCCCGCAGAGCGCGATTCGGCGTCTTGAGCCACTGCGCGGCTTTTTCCTCGTCGCCGAGCGCCTCGACGGCCGCGTTATAGACCTGGGCGAGGCGCACCGTGCGGTCGCTCTCGGCCGCGGTAAGACGGCTGTGACGCTGGAGCCGCCGCGTCAGCGTGCGTTGCGGAATGCCAATTGTTTCAGAGATCTGCGTTTGAGGCAGCGCGAGCCGCTTGGCCAGCAGAAACAGCGATTGTGCCGGAAGCCCTTCGCGCACCAACTCCGCCAGCGCCCCACCCTGGCTCACCGGCCGGCCGAGCACTAGCTCGCCGCCCAGAAGATCGGGAACAGAATGTGCTGCCATGGCGTGCCTCCTGCTCCAGTATACGCCATTTGGCTATTTAAGAAGCGCCATTTTTACGAAATTACAGCCACCTTGGCGCGTTTGCCAAGGCGAACCACGATCCTTGCGGGAAGCGCAGGCACTTCAAACACAAGATTTTCTGTTGTTTCTCCATCCAGCTTGACAGCCTTTTCGGCAATCTTGCGGTTGGCTTCTGCTCCTGAGACAGATAAGCCTAGCCTTATCAGCAGCTTCGGCAGGCGAATCTGATTCAGCTCGGGGCCGGCCACTTCGGCAAACGGAACGGCAACTTCTTCCAGATCCTCGGACGTCTCCTTTTGCTGGAACATCCGGGCCCAGTTTTCGTCCGCAACCCTAGCTGCCTCTTCGCCGTAAAACCCCGTCACAATCGTTCGCGCCAGCAGCTTTTTCACTGCCATCGGATGCTCGTGCCCCGCGGCAACCCCGGCACGCAGCGCGTCGACTTCACTCTGGCGCAGGTCGGTCAGCAGCACCCAGTACTTCCACATCAGCTCGTCTGAGATGGACATGAGCTTGCCGTACATCTCGCCCGGCGGCTCGTGGATGCCGATGGCATTGCCGAGGGACTTCGACATCTTCTGCACGCCGTCCAAGCCTTCAAGGATCGGCGTCATCAGCACGATCTGCGGCTTCTGGCCGTAGTGGCGCTGCAACTCGCGGCCGCAGAGCAGGTTGAATTTCTGGTCGGTGCCGCCCAGCTCAACGTCGGCTTCAAGCGCCACCGAATCGTAACCCTGCATAACGGGATACAGGAACTCGTGCAGGCTGATCGGCTGCTCGGCCTGGAAGCGCTTGTGGAACTCCTCGCGCTCCAACATTTGAGAAACAGTAAAGTGCGCCGTGAGGTGGATGGTCTGCTCATAGCCGAGCTTGTCGAGCCACTCGGAGTTGTAGCGGACCTCGGTCTTCTCGGGGTCCAGGATACGGAAGACCTGCTGCTTGTAGGTCTCGGCGTTGTTGTCGATCTGCTCGCGGGTGAGCGGCTTGCGGGTCACGTTGCGGCCAGTCGGATCGCCGATCAGCGAGGTGAAGTCGCCGACCAGGAAAATCACCGTATGGCCGAGCTGCTGAAAGTGGCGCAGCTTGCGCATCAGCACGGTGTGGCCCAGGTGCAGGTCGGGAGCAGTGGGATCGAAGCCGGCTTTCACGCGCAAGGGACGGCCGGTCTTGCGGCTCTCCTCAAGCCGCTCGCGCAGGTCGCTTACGCGGATCATCTCGGCTGCGCCTTTCTGGAGCAGGTCCATCTGTTCGTCAACAGGTAAAAATTCGGGCATGTCAGGGATAAGTATAAATTTCGACTGCGGCGACCTCTCACAGGCGGAAATTCGGCAGTGGGTCAGTTTGGAATTGCCTGTGCCTCAGGGGCTAAAGCCCCACTCAATTTATGTGGTTTGATGTACGGGCTGAAGCCCGTACCCTTCAAGCAGAAGCCTGTATCCTTCAAACTGACCCACTTCCGGAAATTCACAGAAATTCCTTCCCTCGTCTGCATCATGTCCCATACAGTCCACATCAGAGAGGCAAACAAGGAGAGCGCCTGCTATGCCCACCGTCGTTGGCCGTTCCGTGCAAGTCCCTGCCCCCGGCAAAGACTTCGAACTCGTCCAAAAAGAATTTCCCGAGCCCGGTCCAGGTCAGGTGCGCATCCGCGTGCAGGCCTGCGGCGTCTGCCACAGCGACACGATCACCAAGGACAACATCTTCCCCGGTATCCAGTACCCGCGCGTGCCGGGCCATGAGATTGCCGGAGTGCTGGATGCGGTGGGACCAGAGGTACAGGTCTTCAAGCCTGGCCAGCGCGTCGGCCTGGGCTGGCATGGCGGCCACTGCGATTACTGCACGCCCTGCCGGCGTGGCGATTTCATCCTTTGTGAAAACGGCCAGATCTGCGGCATCAGCTACGACGGCGGCTACGCCGATTACGTGATTGCACCGGCTAACGCGCTGGCCTTTATTCCCGCCGATCTCAATGACGTGGATGCCGCTCCGCTTCTGTGCGCTGGCATTACCACCTACAACGCGCTGCGCAACAGCGGCGCGCGTCCCGGCGATACCGTCGCCATCCTGGGCATCGGCGGCCTCGGCCACCTGGCTGTGCAGTATGCGGCCAAGAGCGGCTACCGCACCGTGGCTGTCGCGCGCGGGCAGGACAAAGCTCCGCTGGCCAAGCAGCTCGGCGCACATATGTATATCGACAGCACTACGCAGGACCCCGCGGCCGAGCTTCAAAAACTGGGCGGCGCGGTGGTCATTCTTTCCACCTTGACCAGTGCCGACGCGCTCGCCGCCGCCGTCGGCGGCCTTGCGCCTGCCGGCAAACTCATCATCAACGGCGTGCCGGAAAAGCCGCTCAACGTCAACACCGCGCCGATGATTCTGGGCCGGCGCTCGATCATCGGCTGGCCCTCCGGCAGCGGCATGGACTCAGAAGACACGCTCAACTTCAGCGCGCTCGTCGGCGTCAAGCCCATGGTCGAGGTCTATCCGCTGGAGAAGGCCGCTGAGGCATTTGACCGGATGATGAGCGGCAAAGCGCGTTTCCGCGTGGTGCTGAGCGTGGGCAAGTAAGCGGGACGCGAACCATAAGGGCGCGGCTTCAACCAGCGTGCCGGCGCCCGTCTTCGTTTTGCGCTGCAAGGTTTTATGCTTCGAGCTTTCCTGCTTCGAGCTGCGCCAATTTCATACGCAGTTTCTCGTTGGTCTCCAGCAGCTCAGCGATCAGCGCGAGCAGGCTCTCCTGCCGCGCCTGCAGCATGAGCAGTTCTTCTGTGTTTCGTCCGGTTTCGTCGCGCACCGGTTCCATCAAAGCGGCCATCCTCAAAAATGCACCTCGAAATTTCTTTAGACTTCGTCAATCGTCCGCGCCGCGGCATCGATGACTTCAGCGATCTTGCTTATCTGTTCCTGGTTCAGGCCGCCGCGGCTCAACCGCATCTTGAGCGCATAGCGCAGGTTCATAATCGCCCGCTCGACTTGCGGAGAACGCCCGCGCCCGAAGGCCTTGCCGGTCATTTCAATCCGCTCAAAGATCGCCTTCAGGTGAACCTTGTTCGTCTTCAGATACTCCTTGCCTTGTTCGGTAGCGGCGTAGAGCTTGCGGTTGCCCTCGGTAGAGGTAACGGCCGCCAGCCCTTCTTCTTCGAGCAAGGTCAGCGTTGGGTAAACCACGCCGGGGCTGGGCGCATACGCGCCGGCCAGCTTCTCCTCGATGGACTTGATGATCTCGTAGCCGTAACTCGGCTTTTCGGCGATAAGCTGCAGAATCACCAGCCGCAGATGGCCGGCGTCGAAGAGCCGCTCTCGCATGCCGCCGAATCCGCGCTCGAACCCGCCCCAATGGCGGCCGAAACCGCCATGGCGATGGCGGCATCCGGGAAGCTGCCCGAACTCCTCTCGCATTTCTTTCCAATGTCCAAACATGTGTTTCTTCTCCGATCTATCAAAGATATATCTTAAGATATATCGAAATACATCGAAAGTCAAGCCTGCTCTTCGCCGGTCGCTTAGGCCGACCCCTGTTCAGTTGTACGGACGGCGTACGCGCCAGCTTTTGGTAGTGGCTCAGTTTGAACGCACATTCTTCAGGGGCTAAAGCCCGCCGTTCATTTGCGTGATTTCGGCACGACTAAAGTCAATGTTGTTCACTTGACGAAGGGTGCGGAGGTGCGCGATGATTGCGGCTAAGCCGCGCCCTAAATTTCTGGTACGGCCCAGAAAGAGTGACCGCGTGACTATCTGCGCTGGATTTAAGAGCAACTTTGGAGTCATCATCTGTGCCGATTCGCAAGAAACCGTAGGAGCAATGAAATTCGATGCCCCTAAACTCGTCATTAAGCCGTC
>JASHQE010000055.1 GCA_030037705.1 Acidobacteriaceae bacterium
CAGGTTGGACGAATTGTAGTAACCGGGCGCATTGAAAAAGTTGTAGTAGTAGCGGCCAAAAAGATGGTCGCTGTCGCCGAACTGGTGGTCGACGCGGCCGACGAATTCATTGAATGTCTGGATCGATGGAAGGTAATAATTGATCAGACCTCCGATTTTGCCGGGCGCTTCAGTGCCCGAATACGTAGGGAATGCCCTTTCGAACGCAACCGATGCCGGGTCGAAGGCGCTCGCCGGAATCTGGTTGTAAGGATAGACCTGGTTGGTGAATGGATTGGTCACTTGTTCTGTTGGAACAGGGGTTCCCGAGGAAGTTACACAAATGCCGCTGCTGTTGAAGGCGTACCCCGAAGAGCTGTTGCAAAGGTTGCCATAATCGGCATAGCTCGCGCTGCCGCGCCCTTCCTCGGCGAGCGTGGGGACAGTTTGCGAACTGGCGGTCGATGCCGAATGAGCGATCGTGTGCTGATAGCCGAAGAAGAACTGCGTAGTCTTGCCCTCGGACACATGCGGGATGATCAAAGGCCCACCAATCACGCCGCCGAATTGATTGCGGTGCAGCGTGTCCGCGGTGGTGGAAAAGTAGTTTGTGGCATCGAAGAAGCCGTTCCGCAAAAATTCAAATGCATCGCCGTGGAACTGGCTGGTGCCCGATTTGGTAACGATGTTGACAACCGCGCCGGCGCTTTGGCCGAACTCAGCGTCGTAGTTTGTAGTCTGCACGCTAAATTCCTGCAGCGCGTCGGGAAACGGAAATGGATCATTGACGTTGGTTTGTTCGTCCACGTTGTTTCCGCCGTCCAGCAGAAAATTCTCCTGATTGGGCAGCGTGCCGTTCGAACTGCTGATGACAGCTACCGGGAACGTTTTGCTGCTGCCCTCGTCGGCTCCGCCGCCCTCGTTGGTGGCGTTAGCAACTCCAGAGACCAAGCCGATCAAGGAAGCGGCATTTCTGCCGTTCAAGGGAAGGTCGACAACACGGGTTTCATCCACAACCTGCGAAAGCGTTCCATTCGTGGTATCAACCTGAGGCGGAGCCGCTGAAACGCTGACGGTCTGTGTCGCCGAACCAACCGAGAGCTTGATGTCCACGGTCAATGCCTGGTTGGCCTGGAGAAGAATGCCGGACTGTTTGTAGGCTTCAAATCCTGGCATCGTCGCGGAGATGGCGTATTGCGTCGGCAGCAGGGTTGGGAACGTGAATTCTCCCCGGACATTTGTCACCGCTTTTGTCTGCACTCCCGTTTGGCTTGCGGTTGCAAGAACCGACACATTAGGCAGCACCGCGCCGCTCGGATCGGTAACCGTTCCGGTAATGGAGCCGTACCCTTGTGCGTTGGCTTGCGGGATGAATGCCAAAATTGTCCCTACAACCAGCAGCCAGAGTGCGTGGAAGAACTTCATCGGGGGAAATTGCAAGTACATTTTCAATCTCATGTTTGGCCTCAAGAGCAGCAGACGGCTGCAGCGCCTCGCAAAAACGGAATAGCTAAACACATCCATTTTTCTGCGCGGTAAACACTGTAGGCACGAAAAAAGCTTTGGTCAAATAGATAGTTTCAATTTGAACTATTGATAAATGCGATGCGCACATGAGCTTTTCAATGGATTTGTTTGGAATTATGAATGCATGATTTCTGAGATCATCTGCTAAAGTGTTCATTCAATGACTGCATCTTAATTTTTCACTTCGGAGCTTCGATGCTGATCAAGCAGTTCAGTGAGGGTGAGTCTTTCCGGTGTGCGGGTAATGATTTCGTGATGTTGCTCCCGCGCGAAGAGACCAAAGCGTGCGAGGCCGTGCTTCAGATCGTCCGTCCCGGAGGCGTCACGCCTACCAATAGTCACGAAACGTTTATGCAGATCTACCTGGTCTGGAGCGGCAAGGCGAAGGTCTTTGTCGGCTCTGAAGTCTCGGAAGTGTCGGCGCCTGCCATCGCTTTTGTTCCCCCCCGCACCATTCACTGGGTCGAGAATCTTTTGCCGGATCAGGAGCTTCGTTATCTCTACATCAGTGTCTGGCCCAATGGGATTCCGCATGAAGAATTCGAGGGCGGGTGGAAGCACGTGTATGGAAAGATTATCGACGAATATGTCAGCCGTGGATATCCGGTTGATGCGAAGAAACTTGACGCAAAGAAAGTTGACGCGAAGAAATAGGACGGCCCTGCCATGCGAATTACAGACGTTGCGATCAGCGTGATCGCTAATCCTCACTCCGCGATGGTGACGGCTGGAGTGAAGGGCGGCAAGGCTTCTCACGATGTTGTATTTCTTCAGATCAAAACGGACGAAGGACTGGAAGGCCATGCCTTCGCGTGGGGCGGCCGCAGCGGCCAGGCGACAGCACACCTTATCGCCAACATCATCCGGCCCCTCTTGATCGATCGGGACCCGCTGGACCGCGAACTGCTCTGGCAGAAAGTGCGCAAGATGGACCGGTGGTGGGGATTTCTGCCGATTTATGCCCACGGGCCAATCGACGTAGCGCTATGGGATTTAGGCGCGAAGGCCGCAGGGCTTCCACTCTACCGATTCCTCGGCGCATATCGCACGAAATTGCCGGCCTATGCCAGCTCGCTCATTCTGCCCACGGTGGATGCATTTGTGCAGCAGGCGCAGGATTACCGCGCAAGAGGTTACAAGGCTTACAAAATCCATCCTTGGGGCGATCCGGTGCGCGATATCGAAGCCTATCGGGCGTTGCGCTCCGCCCTTGGTAGCGAGATGGTGCTGATGACCGATCCTGTAGCCGGATACTCGCAACAGCAGGCGCTCAGGATCGGCAGGGAACTCGAGCGGTTGGATTACTACTGGTTCGAAGAGCCGCTTTCCGACTATGACCTCTACGGCTATCAGGAACTGTGCCGCACCCTGGACATCCCCATCGCGGGTGTCGAATCGACTCCCGGAGGTCTGTTTGGAACTACGCAATACCTGACCCAGCGCGCAATCGATATAGTCCGCAGCGATGTCTCATGGAAAGGCGGCGTTACCGGCCTGATGAAGACGGCGGCGCTTTGCGAAGCATTCGGCGTCAATTGCGAAGTGCATACCACAACGAATGCATTGCTGGATATGGCGAACCTGCACGTCAGTTGCGCCATCGCCAATTGCGAATACTTTGAAGTTCTCATCCCGCAGGAACCGTTCTCGTTCGGAGTGCGGAACCCAATTGCGATTGATCAGGATGGGTACGTTCATGTTCCGGAAGGAAACGGGATCGGCGCGGATATAGATTTCGACCTTCTCGATAACCACATGATTTGCAAAGTATGAAACCAGGCACGACAAATCAAGCCGCTGGCGATCCATTCTTGTTGGAAAGCGCTTTGATAACCTGGCCCGCTAACTTCTGCGCAATCGGCGCTACCATCTCTTCTCGCGGTATGACGAGGGCAAGATCACGTTGGAGCCGGAGTTTGCGCAGCCGCAAGATATGCAGCATGGTTCCTTGCGATCCCGAGACGCAGCAAAGCGGAAGGATAGCTGCACCAAGGCCTGCCCGAACAAGAGCCTTGATGGCCTCAATATTTTCCATTTCCATCGTAACGCGCGGAACAGCTCCCACCGAATTCAATTGACGGTCGAGCGTGCGTTGCATCATCGAACCCTGAAGGTAGGAGATGAATGGCACGTCGTTGATGGCCCGCGGATCGATGATTTCCCTGCTAGCCAGAGGATGATTGCTGCTGACCACGAAGACGAGCTCTTCTCGTAAAACCGGCACGACCTCCACGGAAGGACTCGGTTTGACAGGCTGCATGACAACTGCCATGTCGAGCATTTGCTGATCGACCTTCTGAAGCAATTCCTCTGTCGATCCAGTGACAACAATGAGTTCTACTTGAGAATGGCGGCGCTGGAACGCGCCCAGAATTCCGGGGAGCAGATATGTAACGGTTGTGGCCCCTGAGCCGAGCCGAATCGTTCCGCGTTCGACGTGGCTCAATTCGCGTACGGCGGCATCGGCGTTTTGCAGCTCCCGAAAAATTCGATCGATATAGGGAAGAAGACGCTCGCCAGCTTTGTTGAGCAGCACGCGCCTTTTGGTTCGCCGGAACAACGAAGTGCCAAGTTCTTCCTCCAATCGTTTGATATGCAGGCTGATGGTCGACTGGGAGAGATGAAGGACGTCGCTGGCGCGTGTAAAACCGCCAGCTCTCGCCGCCTCCCGAAAAACCTTCAGTTGATGGAGATCCATTGAAAACCTCAATTGATTCGAATTGGTTTATGAATTGTACCAATTCATTCCAAAGTGATAGATTCATCTTTCGCAATGAGACTCCAATCGGATACTGAACTCTTCCGGATCGTTCAAGGCACGCTGTTCACGGCGGTCGTAGGCGACATTCTGGATCGGGACGGCCGCTACCGGCAGTTCCTGCCGCAGCCCATTAAGCCGCTTCATCCGGCGCATCGCTTGGTAGGGCGTGCGTTCCCTGTGCGTATCGAGGATGTCAGCGGGCCGCAAAGTCGTCCCTTCGGCCGTCTCACTGAGGCGCTCGATGCCATTCAGCCGGGCGAGGTCTACCTGGCCACCGGAGGCGCGATGAACTGCGCGGCGTGGGGTGAGATCATGACTGCTACGGCGCGGACGCGTGGCGGAGTCGGGGCGGTCATCGACGGCTTCCATCGCGACACGCCGCAAGTCCTGGAGCAGAACTGGCCGGTTTTCAGCCGCGGGAGCTTCGCACAAGACGCAGGAGTACGGTCAAGCGTAGTCGATTTCCGATGTACCGTCGAAGTTGGCGGTGTTCTGGTCGAGCCAGGCGATCTGATCTTCGGCGACATCGATGGAGTTGTGGTGATTCCCCGTGCCATCGAGGGCAAGGTGATTAAGCTAGCGCTGGAAAAGATTGCGGCGGAAAGGGTAGTGCGCGGGGAAATAGAGAGTGGCGCCACCAGCACTTCCGTCTTCGACCGCTACGGCGTACTTTGAGAAGACCATGCAGCCAGAGTGCTTCCAGATTTGCCGAGAAGACAATGTTGCCACCCTGCTGCGCGACGCCGCCTCGGCCACGGACATACGGGTAATCGGAGAAGCTGCGCACGGCACGGTTCGCTCTATCGAGCCGATCTGCATCGGACACAAGATAGCGGTGGTCCCGGTCGCTGCGGGCGAAGCAATCGTAAAATACGGTTTTCCGATTGGAGAAGCAATCCGTCCGATCGCCGAAGGAGAATGGGTCCATTTGCATAACTGTCGGAGCCGCTACGATGCGGTCTCGTCTGAACTCGATCTCCAGACCGGAGCGCGCAAGGAGACCCGTTATGCCTGATGCCAAGTGGGTGGGTTATTTACGGCCAGACGGCCGCAAGGGCGTCCGGAATCTTCTGTTGGTTGTCTACACCGTGCAGTGCGCGCAGCACGTGGCGCATGAGGTAGTTTCTGGCGAACCCGATACACACGTCATCGGCTTTCCAGGCTGCTATGAGAACGATTACGCCATTCGCCTCATGCTCGCGCTCGCTCGTCACCCCAACGTGGGTGGAGTTCTGGCTGTCGGGTTGGGCTGTGAATACACGCAGCCGGAGCGGATCGCGAAGGCGGTACGCCTTTCCGGCCGGCCAGCAGAGGCATTCTTCATTCAGGAGCACGGCGGCACGGTCACAAGCATCTCACATGGAAAGCAACTGCTTGCTGATTTGCGTCGTCGCGCCGCGGACTTTCCGCAAACGGAAATGTCCTGGCCGGATCTGATCGTTGGCGCCGAGTGCGGCGGCTCGGATGCAACCTCAGGCCTCGCCGGTAATCCGGTCGTGGGGAGATTCTTCGATTGGCTTGTCGATCAGGGCGGCACAGCTATCTTCGAGGAGACGGTGGAGATGATTGGATTGCGTTCTGTTCTGTCGCAGCGAGCGGCGGATGCCGTGGCTTGCAGGCAGATTGAAGAAGCCTACGACAAGGCGGAAGAATATTGTCGTTCCGTGCGCCAGTATTCGGTCTCGCCGGGGAACTTTGCGGGCGGCCTCACCACGATTGAGGAGAAAAGCCTGGGCGCGGTAGCTAAAAGCGGAAACCGGAAGATTCAGGGTGTCATCCGCGTAGCAGAACAGCCTCGGAGCCCAGGGCTCTGGTTGCTGGACTCGGTGCCCGATTCCAACTTCATGCAGTTCGGCTACACGAATCCCAATGACACCGAAGGAATCATCGATCTGATTTCGGCCGGTGCGCATATCGTCCTCTTCATCACCGGACGCGGAAGTGTAATCGGGTCACCCATTGCACCGCTCATCAAGATTACCGGCAACTCCGCGACGTTTCGCAAGATGAGCGGCGATATCGACTTCAACGCAGGCTGCGTGCTCGAGGGGTCTGCCACGCTCGAGACCGCGGGGTTATCACTGGCGGAGCTTGTGAGGCGAACCGCTGCAGGAGAAGCCACCAAGCCGGAGTCGCTCGGCCATCGTGAATACTTCATTATGTACAAACACCAGAACACACCATCGCTCGAAGAGGGTTGCCGTGCATAATCCACTACGGTTCACCGGAGCTTTTTCGCTCAACGGCAGCTTGGCAGTGATCACCGGAGGCGGAACGGGACTCGGTTTTGCAATGGCGTCTTGCCTGATTGCGGCAGGAGCGCGCGTCATAATCACGGGCCGCCGCATGGAGGTTCTCGAACAGGCAGCAGCGTCGCTTGGCGACCACGCATTTGCCTGTCAGCACGATGTAACCGATCTCGCAGGCGCGGGCGATTTTGTCTCGCAAGTTGTGAAGCAACACGGCACACCGGACATCCTTGTCAATAATGCAGGTGTGCACGTCAAGAAGCCGATTGAAGAGCTTAGCGTCGAGGATTTTCGGAGCGTTATGACAACACATGTTGAGGGAGCCTTCGCGATGACGCAGGCAGTTGTGCCTGAGATGAAAGCCGCTGGAAAGGGAAGCATTCTTTTCATCGCCTCCATGAGTTCACTTCTCGGTATGCCGAATATCCTGGCGTATACGGCTGCCAAGTCAGCCTATGCGGGCATGGTGCGTGCGCTGGCCGTGGAACTGGGCCCTTCGAATATTCGCGTGAATGCGATTGCGCCAGGCTGGATTCAGACACCGATGCTCGACCAGGCGCTTTCCGGAGATCTTCGGCGTAAAGAGAAGATCCTTTCCCGAACCCCTCAGAATCGATTTGGTTCTCCTGACGATATTGGATGGTCGGCGGTGTTTCTTTCGAGCCCGGCTGCCAATTTCATCAACGGCGTTGTGCTGCCTGTCGACGGCGGGGCAAGCATCGGTTTCTAGGCCGGAGCCGATCTCATGCGCGAGCGATGCTGGTGGATCGCAGGCCTTCTGTTCCTGTCCACCTTGTTGTGTTATCTCGACCGCCAGATTCTTTCTCTGGTAAGCCCGGTTCTGCGCGTCGACTTTTCTCTGTCCGCGACCCGGTACGCGCTTTTGCTGGATGCCTTTCTTCTCGGTTATACGTCTCTACAATTCCTTGCCGGCTGGCTCGTAGATCGCCTAGGCGCGCGGAGCGGGTTGATGCTCGCCATGCTCTGGTGGTCGGCCGCCGGAGCGCTTGCGGCCGCTGCCCGGAATCCAGCGCAGCTTGCGTTTTGCCTGTTTTTGATGGGCGTTGGCGAGGCAGCCAATTGGCCCAGCGCCGTAAAAGCCATTCAGGAGTGGTTTCCCGCTGAGCAACGCGCTACGGCCGTCGGCTTTTTCAATTCCGGTTCTTCGGCAGGCGCTGTGCTTGCTCCATTCATCGTGTCCAGATTGACGCTCCACTATTCGTGGCGCGCGGCATTTCTTTGCTGCGGAGTTCTTGGCGCATTTTGGATCGGTCCGTGGAGGTTCATCTACCGCAGACCTGGTTACACCGAACAGGTTCGACGCGCTCCACGAACATCAGCCGCGTTTCTAACCGATATTCGCGCCTGGGGAATCATTCTTGCGCGCTTCTTTGCCGATTCCATCTGGTTCTTTTATGTTTTTTGGCTCCCCGATTATCTGTCGCGGGTTCAATCACTCTCATTGCAAGCCATCGGCGCAATGGCTTGGATCCCTTTTGTCGCTGCTGCAGCCGGAAACTTCGCAGGCGGCGCGGCGTCGGGCTACCTCATGCGGAATGCGAAAAGTGCCGTGCAATCGCGGCTGACCGTCATGGCCGTTGCCGCATGTGTCATGTCATCAGGCACATTGGTCCGCTACTGTCACAGCCCTGCAATCGCAATCTTTTTGATCAGTGTTGCCGTTTTCGCCTACAGCGCATGGGCGGCAAATGTGCTTACTCTTCCCAGCGATCTATTTCCCCCGGCCGCGGTTGCAACGGTCACCGGGACTGCGGGCAGTCTGGCAGGATTCGGTGGCATCCTCACCACCTATCTTGCGGGACGCACCATTGATCACTACTCCTATGGCCCGGTTTTTGCCGGACTGGGCATTCTGCCACTTCTTGCGCTTGGCTGCAGCCTGTTAACGGCGAAACCGGAACGTGAAACCCACGTGAGAGTGTGAGTTGTAAGGGATGCCGATGTCCACTGCGCGCCGGTTGCGCACATAGCCATCTGGATGGATGAAGGGGCTTCGGGATGGGCCTACGCTTTCACGTGCGCTGCTCAGGTTGCAAGCAGGGATTCATTGCCAAGGATGCGGTAGAGTGTGGAACGGCTGATATTAAGTTGCCGCGCGGCGCGGAGCTTATTGCCGCGATTCAGGTCGAGCACGTATTGCACGTGATGGCGGATCACGGCATCGAGAGAAAGATTATCAGGCCGGACGACCGGTTGCAGGTCAGGCGGGGGAATGATCGCGTTGTCAGGCAAGGCCAGATCACTGGCCCGGATGACGCCGTTGGCCGATTCGAGGAGCGCGGTTTCCAGTGCGCTCGATAGCTCACGAACGTTCCCCGGCCAGTTGTGCTGCAGCAGGCGCGCCAGAACGCCCGGTCCTAAAACGACGTGCCGTTGCTGATATCTCTGGCAGATACGGTCCAAGAGGGCCTGGGCGAGTGGGCCAATGTCTTCCCGGCGCTGGCGCAAGGGGGGAATGGCGAAGCGGATCGCCGTGAGCCGGAAGGCGAGATCCGGCATAAGCAGGCCCTGGCCAGCCATCTGGCGCAACGGCGTTTCAGACGAAGCGAGCAGAACAGCACGGCCTGGAGGACGGTCCTGGAGCGCCTTGATCACGCCCAGCAGGAGCCCCTGGCCTGGAGGCGCAAGCAGATCGACTCGATCCAGATATGTGAATCCGGTGAGCGTTGCGGGATCGGCATCTGTAGCCAGCCACTCACGCGCGTCGCGCCGCTGGAATACGGAGTTGGAAAGCGGAGAGCGATTGAAAAGATAGCGGCCCAGAGTCGTCTTGCCGGAGCCATGTTCGCCTTCGATCGCAGCCAGTTGCAGGTGCGGCGCAGCCATCTCAGCCTGCATCAGCAACTTGCGCCACGCCGCGCTGACTCCTACCAGCGGAGTTGCGGCTGTAGTTTCCGCTTCAACGAGGGTTGGCCCGACGTGGGAGGGTTGGGCGGTCTGGAACTGAACGGCGGTTTGCATGGCTCTCAACGTGCCTCGCCTCCTGGCCTGGAGACAGATACCGGCCTACAGGCGGTTCATCGGCGGGGCGCAAAAAAACTTGAATCCCGGCCTGTGGATATAGGATTCCCGGCCGTCGTGCTGTATCTCAAGCTGTTGGGTCTATTGGCTCCGGCCGGGCAAGCTATACTCGAACCATTCCTGCCGACGCATCTTGCACATGGCTCTGACGCTCGATATGCACGGGAACAACTCGCAAACCGTTACCGCCGGCAGTCCATCGCCGACCGGCGACCACGGGCAGGAGCGATCGAGACGACGGTGGTACGCGACCTGGCTGGTTCTCCTTGCAGGATTCGCCGCGCTCCATGCGATGCACCTGCGGGCAGATTTTCCCAATCACTCTCCGTGGTTCATGGACTGGGCTAAATACACGGACGAAGGCTGGTATGGGGATGCGGCGATTCGCGCTCACCTGTTCGGAAACTTGTATAAGCCCGGCGATTTTAATCCCGCAGTCGCCGTTCCGGTATGGCCGTTTCTCGAATGGGTTTTGTTTTCCTTCACCGGCGTTACGCCGGAAGCTGCACGAGGATTGGCTGTCGCCATCTTCTTTCTAAATCTTTTCTTAAGCTATCTGTTGCTTAGGACGAGCGGCTCACGCCGGATGGCGTTGCTCGCTCTCACACTCCTGGTGACCAGCCCTTTCCTTTACTGTTTCAGCCGGCTGGCGATTCTGGAGCCGCTGCTGACGGCGTTTATTCTTGTCGCGCTGAATTTGGCCGTGCGCCTGCCGGGACTGCGGCGGCCGGCGTGGGGAGCGGCAGGAGTGGGACTGCTCCTCACGCTCGCGGCATTGACCAAAACCACTGCTGTCTTTCTACTGCCGGCCGTTGCATGGGCGATTGCCGTTTCACTCTGGCCTCTGCGCAAGCAGGCCCTTGTCTGCGTTCTGGCCGCCGGGTCCACATTCGCTGCCGGCTATGGGTTTTGGCTGGCGATTCTCATCCGGTTCGGCCTTTTCCGCGATTATAAGTATTACTTTTTTGTGAACGATTATCCCCGGCCCAAGGAACTCTATTGGCCCCTGGTGAGTCTCTGGTGGTCGTTTCACGGCGGATTGTGGATCGATAAGATTCTGATCCCACTCGCTGGAGTGATTTTGCTGGGAGCGCTTGTGTTCCGGCGCGAACCGTGTGCCCGCAGACTCCTGCTCGACCCGCTCTTTGGGGCCTCTGTGCTTGCCACCGGCGGATGCATTCTCTTCATGACTTATCAGAACCATCCCCAGCCGCGCTATTTTGCCGTAGCCGCGGTGTTCTGCTTTTTCCTCGTGGCGATGGGAGCGGATGCGCTGATGCGGCAGGACGAAAGATCCGTCGCCCGGCCGCTTCCTGTGCGCAGCCTGGGATGGTTGATAACCGGCCTGATTCTCTTCGCTGCGGGCATGGGAGCCGTACAGACGCTGCGCTACGCCATGCATCCGGAGTACACATTCGCCCATGCGGCCGAGGGATTAACGCACTATATTGACGCCCATCCGAATGGCAGGCGCTTGCTGGTTTCCATCAGCGGAGATGAGATCACACTCATGACCCATCTGCCTGCTCTCTGTGACGACTTTGGCACCGTCGATCTGCCGGAAAAGCTCGGAATGTATCAGCCGGGCTGGTATGCGGCCTGGAATGATCTCGATCCCGGCACACTCGAAGATCTTCATACGCATTTCTCGATCGAGCAGGTAGCGGCGTTTCCAGCTTTCGATGACGCGAATCGCAATCTGCTGGTGCTTTTCAAACTGCACCCGCTCCCCGGCGGAAAGCTGCGCGATCCACAGGAGCAAGATTTAAAGAATCCGCTGCCCGAGGATTCCATCGAGATACCGATGCAGTGAAGGCCCAGCCGGATAGGCCGGTGCTCTTCAACTCCGATATTCATGCAGCGTCGGCCGCCGGGCGAACGACCTTCCAGAGCCAGTGCCAGTGCCCAAAGCCGAACCAGGACCCTTTGCCTTCGGGAGGTCCATGATGAATGCTCAGAATGCCTCCGCTGCAGATCAGAGCGGTGCCGAGCATGGCCGCAGCCGTCGGTACGTCGCCATAGAACATCCATCCCAGCAGGCCGGAGAAAATCACCACCGAATAATTGAAGGGCGAGAGTTCCGTGGCAGAGGCGTAGCGGTAAGCGAGGATGATAAACCACTGCGTGAGCGCGAACAGCACGCCGACACTCACCAGCAGCAACAGGGCGCGCAGAGACAATGGGGCCCAAACAGAAATAGCCACTGGAATAAGCAGTGCAGCGGAAACGCCGAAGTTATAAAGCAGCGTGCGCGCCGGAGGGTCGGTCTCCGCCAGTTTATTCGTGGCGACCAGCGCAATCGCCGAGAGCACACCCGAGCCAAGCGCAAGAAGCGCAGCAGGATCATGGAGCAGTTCGGGGCCGGGATGAATGACGAGAAGCACTCCCAGCAGTCCGATGAGAAGGCTCAACGCGACGCGCAATTGGATGGATTGACGCGACCACATCCAGACCACGAGTGGAATAAAGAGAGGCGCCGCATTCGAAAGCAGGGAAGCGTCAAGGAGCGGTAGCGCCCGCAGCGACATGAAGAACAGCAACTGACATGCCGAGCCCACCACGCTGCGAAAGACCTGCAATGCGAGACGCTCCGTTCGAAGATGCTCCAGGCCAAGATGCAGCCCGGAGGGGAGAAAGCAGAGAAATCCAATGGCATATTGAAAGAAGAGCGTTAGCAGCGGCGATACCTGGTGCAGCGATTTGCTGCACGCGCCCATGAGCGCCGAGCAGAAAAACGCGGTCACGATCAGAAGAATGCCCATTGCAAGATGGTGGCCCGCATCCTGTGCGCGAATATCGATCGGCTGCACCGTGCCTCCGGGGTTTCATGATCATGGGATGGACGATTGTCGGGACTTGCCTCCGGGGTTAAGTGTAAACAGCATTGCACGGTTTGGCTCGGTTCCGGAGAAGACTCGCGCCTTCAGCTATGGATGCCGGATTTTCGCTTGCAGATCGATGTTCTACCGCCTCTTGACAAGGAATCTCATATCTTGAGAATCTTGATTTGTAACCAACACGCGGAATAAAGGATCATTATGCGAGACACTACTCCGCAAGGCACCTACAAAGTTCAGGCCCTGGATCGGGCCTTTGCCGTACTGGATTTGCTTGGCGAAAGCGACACGCCGCTGGGATTGGCGCAGGTCGCTTCCTCTCTGCAACTGCATAAAAGCACTGCGCATCGTTTCCTGATGGTTCTTGAACGCCACCGCATGGTGGAGCGCACCCCGAACGGAAAATTCCGTCTTGGCCTTCGCCTCTTCGACTTCGGCAACCGCGCCATCGAACAATATGACTTGCGCGATCGCGCTCAGCCGCACCTGCGCCGGCTTGTCACGGAGACCGAAGAAACCGCGCATTTATGCATTCTGGAAGCGGCGCGCGTCATCTATCTTGACAAAATCGAGCCGGCTCGTTCGGTGCGTATGATTACGCGCATCGGTGCCAGCAATCCGGTGCATTGCACGTCGGTTGGCAAAGCGATTCTGGCGTTCCTGCCGCCGGAGCGCGCTGCGGAAGTGGTGCGCCGTATCCGGTTCGAGCGCCTTACGCATCGGACCATTGCCACACCCGAGGCTTTGCGCGCAGAGATGGAGAAGACGCGTCGCCGCGGATATGCCGTGGATGACGAAGAGTTGGAAGAAGGGCTGCGCTGCATCGCCGTGCCTCTTCTTGACGCGCAACGCCTGCCGGTTGCCGCGGTGAGCATCTCCGGGCCGTCCTTCCGCGTGACCGCGCAGAAGCTGCCGTCCATTGCCAATCAGCTCTTGCAATGCGTGCGTGGCATCTCCGTGGACATGGGTTATGTTTCGAGCAGCCGCGCGAACCGCGCTGCGACGGCGGCGTGGACAGCCTGACAGCCGAAGATCAGCCTGCCTTGTAGACTGTTCGCATGGCCAAGCGAATCGGAGTGCATCTGGGCACCGCGGGCGGCGCCTCCAAAGCCGTGGAGCGGGCGCGAGAGATCGGCGCCAACACCTTTCAGATCTTTTCCTCCAGTCCGCGCATGTGGCGCGCGCCCAAACCGGACCCCAAGCAGTGTGAGCGTATGCGGACACTGCGCGCCGATCTCGATGTCGGGCCGCTGGTGATCCACACCAGCTATCTGGTGAATGTGTGCAGTCAATCGAACGAGACGCGCGAGAAAAGCGTCGGCGCATTTCGTGGAGAGATCGAGCGGGCTCTCGCGCTGGGCGCCGAATATCTCGTTCTGCATCCCGGCTCCTGGAAGGGAATGACGCGCGAGGAGGGCCTCAAGCTTGCAGCCGAATCGATCGAAAAAGCTATCGACGGGTTGCCATGGCAGGGAACTGTCTTCAACATTCTAATTGAGAACACGGCTGGCGCGGAGTACTCGCTGGGCGGCAACTTCGAGCAGGTGGCGGAACTCGTCGAGCGGCTGAAAGCTCATGCGCCTGTAGGCGTTTGTCTCGACACCTGTCACACGCATGTCTCGGGCTATGACATTGTCACGGCTGAAGGCTACGCGGAAACTATGAACAAAGTGGCTGCGACCACGGGCTTTGATGCTGTGCGCGTGTGGCACTGCAACGATGCGAAGGCCGCGCGCGGCACCAAGCTCGACCGGCACGAGCACATCGGGCAGGGAAATATCGGCATCGAGCCGTTCCGCTGGCTGCTCAACGATCCGCGCTTCGACCATTGCGCCTTTGTTGCCGAGACGCCCGTTGACGAGCCCGGAGACGAGGAGCGGAATGTGCGAGTGCTGAAGAGCGTGGTGAAGTAATGCGTGACAGCTTTGGTCATGAATGGTGGTGAAAGGTATTGACCTTATGGTAGCATTTTGCTACCGTAAGGGTCATGAGCCAACCTGTCAAATTGTCCGACGCATTGGTTCTTGAGGCCAGAATTGCCGGAGAAGCTCAGGAACGGTCCATCGCGGGCCAGGTGGAGTTTTGGGCGAAGATTGGCCGCTGCGTAGAGCGGTTGTTCGACGGCCGGCAGATCGACACTTTGCGGAAGACGGCGGAATCTCCTTCGGTCGGTGAATTGCTGGAAGTCGTAGACACGCCAAAAGGCCGTGAAATGTTTCAGGCTTTCCTCACAAGCGAGCCATATCCCCACTATCGCGCACATCCGCATCGAAAAGGCGTTCTGATCCGCACGGAAGAAAACGGCGTGGAAACCATCGGGCGCTTTGTGAATCGAGAGTTCGTTGCCGAACGGCCGGCGAGAATGCTGCGGCGAGCAAGGTGAACAAGTTACTGAACGGCCGTCTTCTTGTGGTGACCATCGCGGGGCCGAACGGTGCGGGAAAATCATCTTTCTATGCCACCTACCTTCGGCAGTCCAACCTTCCTTTCATCAATGCTGACCAGATCTCTCTGCAAACTGGAATATCTGCATACAAAGCCGCCGAGCTTGCAGAAGAGGTGCGGCGCGGCTTAATCGAGCAGCGGGCTAGTTTTATCTTCGAGACAGTCCTCTCTGATCCGGTCGGCGCAAAGCTGGAGTTTCTTAAGGCCGCCGAGGCCAGAGGCTATACAGTTCTGCTGCTATTTATCGGAATCGACAGCCCGCACTCCTCAGAAGAGCGGGTTGCGATCCGCGTCTCCAAGGGCGGACACGATGTTCCGCGCGAAAAAATTCACGAGCGCTATGCACGAACCATGAAGAACTTGCAGCGCGCATTCGGCACGATCGGCAACATCCGCGTGTACGACAACAGCGATCTCGACAGACCTTATCGTCTGATGGCTTCAAAAGACGAAGGACATGAAGTCGTTGTCTATCCTCCGACTCCTGCATGGTTGAAGTCCTTGCTGCCAAGGCTCTGACGCTTCGCCATTTACACTGGATATTTATGGCGGAAGAAAAAGAACTGCGGTACGATCCCGCAGCAATTGAGACCAAATGGCAGCAGCGCTGGGCCGCGGACCCTCAATTGTATGCGGCGGAGCCAACGTCGAGCGGCAAGTCCAAGTACTATGTGCTTGAAATGCTGCCCTATCCCAGCGGCCAGTTGCACATGGGGCACGTGCGCAACTACTCCATTGGCGATGCGCTCGCGCGCCACATGTGGATGCGCGGCTATAACGTGCTCCATCCGATGGGCTGGGACGCCTTCGGGCTGCCCGCCGAAAATGCAGCGCTCAAGAACAATACCCCCCCTCGCGAATGGACGCTCGCAAATATCGCCGCCATGAAGCGGCAGATGCAGCGCATCGGCTTCAGCTATGACTGGGCCACGGAGGTAGCCACCTGCCTGCCCGAATACTACCGCTGGAACCAGTGGTTCTTCCTGCGCATGTACGAAAAGGGATTGGTCTATCGCAAAGAGAGCAAGGTGAATTGGTGCCCCGAATGCGCCACCGTACTGGCCAATGAGCAGGTGATCAACGGCTATTGTTGGCGGCACGAAGAAACGCTGGTTGAGCAGCGCGAATTGGAGCAGTGGTTTTTCCGTATTACCGCATATGTACAGGAGCTACTCGACGGGCTCGACAAGCTGGAGGGCTGGCCTGAGAAAGTGCGCACCATGCAGCGCAACTGGATCGGGCGCAGCGAGGGCACGGAGATCGATTTTGCGGTTGAGAACCGCGGCGAGAAAATTCGCGTCTTTACCACGCGCGTGGATACGATCTTTGGGGCGACCAGCATACAGTTGGCTCCCGAACATCCGCTGGTAACGGCGCTGGCTGCGACGGATGCGGGATTAAAGACGCAGGTTTCCAAACTTATCGAGGAGCAGAAGAAGGCCAAAGAGTCCGGAGATGTGGGCGCGATCGAAAAACACGGAGTTCCCAGTGGACGCTTTGCGGTCAATCCGTACAATGGCGAGTTGATCCCGATCTGGATCGCCAACTACGTACTGATGGATTACGGCACCGGCGCCATCATGAGTGTTCCTGCTCACGATGAGCGTGATTTTGAGTTTGCGAAGAAGTACGCGATTCCGATACGCGAGGTGATTCGGCCCGTCCAAAACGAGGCCGAGACCGAGCATGGAGCGAAGCTGCCATTCGTTTCAGAAGACGGCGTGCTTGTGAATTCCGGTAAGTACGACGGGCTGACGTGCGCCGAGGCGCAAAAGCGTCTTCAGGAAGTTGCTGCACGCAGCGCCTTTGGCGAGGCGAAGGTCATCTTTCGCTTGAAGGACTGGGGCGTAAGCCGGCAGCGGTACTGGGGTACGCCGATTCCGATGATCCACTGCGAGCGCGATGGGCTGGTGCCGGTGCCCGACGACCAGTTGCCGGTGATTCTGCCGGACAAAATCGAGATCACGCAGACGGGCGGCTCGCCGCTGGCGCGCGTGCCGGAGTTTGTGCATGTCACTTGTCCAAAGTGTGGAGGCGCAGCGCGCCGCGAGACGGACACCATGGACACGTTCGTCGACTCGAGCTGGTACTTCTACCGCTATACCGATGCAAAGAATGCGACTGCGCCGTTCGATCCCGCCACGGCGCAGTACTGGTTCCCGATCGACCAGTACATTGGCGGCGTGGAGCACGCCATTTTGCATCTGATCTACTCGCGCTTCTGGACCAAAGTGATGCGCGATCTGGGCATGATCAAGAACGACGAGCCCGCGCAACGCCTGTTTACGCAGGGGATGGTCATCAAAGACGGCGCGAAGATGTCGAAGTCGAAGGGCAACGTGGTTTCGCCCGACGACATGGTCGCGCGTTATGGCGCCGACGCCACACGGATGTATGCCCTGTTCGCCGCCCCACCTGACCGCGACCTCGACTGGCAGGAAGACGGCGTAGCCGGCGTAAGCCGCTTCCTGGGCCGCGTTTGGCGGCTGGCTGAAAAATATGCGCCGATCGCTCGCGTATCGGAAAGGATCGCATCCACAGGACAAAATGGCGGAACCGCGCAGAAGCTGCTGCGCAAGCTGCATCAGACCATCGCCAAGATCACGCTTGATTTTGAAGGCCGCTGGCACTTCAACACCTGCGTGGCGGCCATTATGGAACTGGTGAACGAACTGCAGGCTGCCGACGCGCAGCTCACCTCCGGAGAAGTCTCCGCGCCGGTGGTGCGCGAGCTGCTGCGAGTGTTGGCACTGCTGCTGGCGCCATTCGCACCCTATCTTGCGGCGGAACTGTGGGAGGAATTGGGCGGGGAAGGGCCGATTTTGCGCGCGCCCTGGCCGAAGAGCGATCCGGCATTGGCAAAGGAAGACGAGATCGAAATTCCGGTGCAGATCAATGGCAAACTGGTCGCGCTGGTTCGGATCGCGCCCGATGCCGATACAGAAGCGTTTGAGATGGCGGCACTCGTAGACGAAAAGGTGAAAGCTCGCGTGGCGGGCAAGATGATCGTCAAGGTGATTGTGGTGCCGGGCCGGGCTGTGAACTTGGTTGTGAAGTGAGGGACCGTTCCATGACGATTCCTCACAGCGCCACGCGATCCCCTGTCCGCGGAACCCAACTCCTGGTTGAGCACATGAGCGTGGTGGCCAGGCAACCATCGCTCCTTGGGCTTGAACTTGCCTGGCGCTGGCTTGCTGGGATTCCAATCCTCCTTCTCTGCTGGAAGCAGGCGCAACAGATTCTCGCAGCCTTTCCGCCGGCATCTTCCGGCTTGACGTCCATCGATGCGCAAAATCCGTGGGTGGCCGCTGTTCAGATTGCCGGCATCTGGTCCTACTATCAGCCTCACGTTGCCGCAGTGCTGCACTGGCTGCTGCCGGTGACTGCACTGTTTTGGGTTGTGGTTTCGGGAGTGGGCCGCAATGCGGTGCTGATGAGGATGGAGCCCGGTCTTTCATTCCGTCCTGCCACGATGATCGGTCTTCAAGGGGCGTGGGTATTGTTATTCGCGCTGATGTTCTGGGGCTGGTTCCGCGCAATCCAATGGACTGCCGTCACGCATATTTCCATATCCGGTGAGCCGGACCTGGTTGGTTACGCGATGTGGACGATCTTTCTCACGCTCGGCTTCTTCATCGTCTGGGCGCTGGCAAGCTGGACGCTCTCGATCGCGCCGCTCCTCGTCCTCTTGGAAAGACGTTCTGCGCTTTCCGCGCTAGGGCAGAGTTTCAGGCTCGGAAAGCGGTTTACGGCTAAACTCGCCGAGATCAACTTGGTGATGGGCATCGTGAAGATCGCCCTCGTTGTATTGGCCATGGTATTTTCCGCTGCGCCGCTCCCCTTTAGCGACGAACTGGGCGGCAGCGCCATGCACGTGGTATGGGCCGCGGCCTCGGTCTTCTTTCTGATTGCCAATGATTATTTTCAGGTTGTGCGGCTGAAGGCCTTTATCGAGTTCTGGAGGATCTTCCGAAAAGAAACAGACAGCCGGCCGCTCAATTAGAAGACGAGTGCGGCGGGACTGCCGCGCTCAAAAGATCTTCATCTGAATGGTCAGATATTTTTTGGGATTCTCGCGGAAGGCCTTCACCAGATCGCTGGTCGAGGTCAGGGTCTGGTTGGCGTTGTCATACAACGAGCGATTCTTGAAGAACTGGCCCACGGTGCCCTGGCCCTCATCCACGCCTTTGAGGAGCGCGTCGAGATGGGTGACGGTCTCGTCCAGCTTCGCCGCGAAGGCCGGATCTTTCGCAATTTTGCCCAGCGCGCCCTGGCCGGCATTGACCCGCGCAACCAGTTCGTTGGTATTCTTGAGCGTCTCATTCAGGTTGTTATAAAACGCGTCGTCGTGCAGGAATTTTCCTGCCGATCCCTTGCCGTCGTTTAAGTTCGTTACGATCTGGTTCAGCTTGTCGACGGCTGAGTCAAAGCGGTTATAGAGTGTATCGTCGTTAATCAGCTTGCCAACGGTGCCGTTGTTCTCAGTGAGGGCGTGAGTCAGGGTGTCGAGATTGGCGGCGATGGCCTCAATATGATCAGCCATCCGGCGGTCTTCAATCAGCTTGCCGACTGTGCCACGGCCCGAGTTGACGGCATCCAGGGTGGCATCCAGCTTGACCAGCGTGGCCTGCACTTGCTGGATCGAGGTCTGGCTGCTCTGGATCACGTCCTGAATGGTGGGCGAGCCTGCGGCCTTCAGTTCCGCATCGTTGCCGGGAGGGGGACCGGAGGCGCGGCTCGAGTCGATGTCGAGATAGCTGTCGCCCAGCACGCCCGCCTGAGCGATGCCCGCCGTCGAGTCGATATGCAGCCCATTGAGAAACTCGCGCCCGATCTGCATCTTGACCTCGACAGGATCGGGATTGCGGGATGGAACGACGCGGATGCGCGTGACATTCCCGATGGTGACGCCCTGGAGGGTCACAGGCGCGCCGTCCTTCAGGCCGGCGGCATTTGCAAAATAAGCGCGCAGAGTGAGCTTCTTTGCGAAGAGTCCGCCTGTAGAGCCTGACATGAGGAAGATGAGTCCGACCAGAACAGCCATGGCCACCACGACCAAGACTCCTACTCTCAGTTCTGACCAGTGAATCTCTTTGCGGGTTGGCACGTCACTCCTCGAATGGAATACTGCCCTTCAGGAAAAACTCACCACTGCATCTACTGATGAGGCAACACGCAATCGGGTCGCGCTGACTTCAAAGCTGCAATTTCGAGCCACAAGTTTTCCTAAAAATGCTTCAAGTCGGCCGTCGCCTTGAGAATAGCAGACGACCCGTTCAAGAGCCGCTTTCGGGTAGTGGGTCAGTTTGAAGGGTACGGGCTTTAGCCCGTACGTCAACTAGCCAAAAGATCAATCGGGGCTTTAGCCCCTGAGCAATGGGCTTTCCCCAAACTGAGCCACTACGCGCCTTCGAGCACCACGCTGGCCATCGCCAGCGCCGCCGTATGCGTAAGCGACAAGACTGTCCGCACCACGCCCAGGCCAGAGGCAATCTGGGCCGCGCGACCGTGAAACTGTACGCCGGGCCTTCCCCCCGGTTCACGGACGACCTCAATTTCCAACCAGTTTACCCCCCGGCTGATCCCTGTTCCTAACGCCTTGGCTGCAGCTTCTTTCGCAGCAAACCGGGCGGCCAAGCTTTCCGCAGACGTACGCTTCCCGAAGCAATAGTTCTGCTCCGCGCGGGTATACACGCGGTTCAGAAAGCGCGCGCCATAACGGTCTACAGAGTGTTCGATGCGCTCAATCTCCACGAGGTCGATGCCGGAGCCGACAATCATGCTATGGAAGCTATAATAGCCGCCCTCTCGAGTTCCCGCTCCCCACTGGTTCAATTACTTGCGGAAAGCAGTTGCGATCCTCTCCGGCAGGTTTCTGTATCGAAATCGGTCAACCATCGTTCGACTCCCGAACAAGGATGATCTGGCGCAGTGCTTCTCCGATAACCCTTTTGTGAGGTTAGAGATGCAGGAAATCGAAATCAGAGGACGCACGGCGGTTCATTGGGCCTTGCAGTTGCGGGCCGTCTCGGCCGAGGAGCCCACTCGGCTGATCCAATTCCTCACCGGAGCCATTCTCGGCTGCGGAGGCTGGGTATTGAGCCGCGGGGCCGACCATCAGGGAATCGTGAACCTGCTCTTCGAATTCGAGCGCCGGGCCTGTATTGACATCTACAGCGTGCTGATTGCCTCTGGCGTCGAACTGAGCCAGCTTGGGCACGTCCACCTCACCGAGCTCTGCCAGTGCACACGAAGCCATTACCTGGAGGAGTGCGCTGCCGAGGTTGCAAGCGTCGATTTAGAGATCCAGACCTTTCCGATCGAGATGATCTGCGGCGCGCCTGCGCCGGGAATCGTCTGAGCCGCACACCCTCGCCGCAAATCCAAATTCATTCTCATAACCCATCCTTCCGGCTTCTTTCTGTCGGAAGGATGGGATCAACAGAATGCTTCTTTCTGTCGCCTCATCCCGCCTCGACCAGCCCATAACGCCTCTGCCACGCTTCCTTGAGCCGCGCCCATACACGCGCGCGCTCCGCATGAGTGACCGCGGTGTCAGGTTGTTGCGCGAATCGGGCCGCCTCCTGTTTGGCCAGTTCCAGCAACTCCCGGTCCCGAACGAGATTGGCTACGCGAAACTCCGGCAGTCCGGCCTGGCGTGTTCCGAAGAACTCGCCGGGACCGCGCATCGCCAGATCGAGCTCCGCCAGTTCGAACCCGTCCTGCGTGCGGACCATCGCGTTCAGACGTTCTTCTGCAAGGGGAGAAACCCGCGAACCGGTCAGCAAGATGCAATAACTCTTCGCCGCACCGCGACCAACGCGTCCGCGCAACTGATGGAGCTGCGCCAGCCCGAAGCGCTCGGCGTGCTCCACCACCATCACAGCTGCATTCGGAACATCGACGCCTACTTCGATCACCGTAGTCGCCACGAGCACATCGGTCTCGCCACGCTGGAAGCGGCGCATGACGATCTCTTTTTCGTCTGCGTCAAGCCGGCCATGCAGCAGACCAACGCGTAAGCCGGCAAGCGGTCCGGAACGCAATTTCTCGTGCATCTCCACGGCTGATTTCAGCCCCGATTTAGCCGTGGGATTCGCTTCCTGCGACGCCGGAAACAGCTCCGCTGTTTTCCCTTTGCGTGCCGTTTTCGTTTGCCTCTCTGGCGGAGCTTCACCCGCTGATTCAGGATCGTGTGAAAAATCCAATTCGGGCTGATCGTCCTTCGCCCCTTCAATGACCGGGTAGACAATATACGCTTGCCGCCCTTGCTTTACCTGCTTCCGGACAAAATCCCACACCTCATGCGCGCGTTCGCCCGGGACTCTGCGCGTGACAATCGGCGTTCGTCCGGGTGGCAGCTCGTCCAGCACGCTCAGATCGAGATCGCCATAGAGTGAGAGCGCCAGCGTGCGCGGAATCGGCGTGGCCGTCATCACCAGCACGTCGGGTTCAGGCCCCGTCGTTCCATCCGGGCCCGGCTTCTTCATCAGTTTGAAGCGCTGCAGCACACCGAACCGGTGCTGCTCATCCACGACAACCAGTCCCAGGCGGTCGAACTCGACCTTCTCTTCAATCAGCGCGTGCGTGCCGATCACCAGTTGCGCCTCGCCGCGATGAATAAGTCCGCGGTTGGTTCGCTTCCGGTCGTCGTCGAGCGAGCCGGTTAGAAGCACGATGCGCGGCTTGCGCGACGAGCGCTCCAGCAGTTTGCGCGCGGCAAGAAAGTGCTGCGTGGCCAGGATCTCGGTGGGCGCCATCAGCGCGGCCTGGTAGCCATTTTCCATGGCCACCAGCATGGCCTGCAAGGCAACGATCGTCTTGCCCGAACCGACATCACCTTGCAGTAAACGCCGCATGGGTGCGGGCTCGCGCATATCTGCAACAATCTCACCCAATGCCCGCTTTTGCGCCGCAGTGGGATGAAAGGGAAGCACCTCGCGCAAAGCTTCGCGCGCTTTGTTCGTCGTGGCGAAGGCGATGCCGGCGCGCTGCTTCATGCGGCGACGCTTCAGTTCCAGGCCAAGCTCGAGAAAAAACAGTTCTTCGAAGATGAGCCGCCGGTGAGCGGGCGTGGAGAATGCCTGCAACTGCGCAAAGGACGTGCCCTCCGGCGGAAAATGCACCTCACGCAGCGAAGATTCGCGATCAGGAAAATTCAAGCGTGCCAGCAGTTCGCGGGGCAGGCACTCCGGCACGGCGCCGCGCACCGTTTCGAGAAGATTGAAGATCACTTTGCGTTGCCAGCGCGAGGCGAGCCGGCTGCCTCCCAGCGACTCATACACCGGCGTGATGCGGCCTACTTCGAGCAGCCGCGTCTCGGCATCGTCGCTTGCATCGGGGAGAATTTCGAACTGCGGCTGGATCATTTTGAAGTTGCTCGATGATCGTGATGGCTCGACCTTGCCGTATACCGCGACTGTTTGTCCGGCGTGGAATTTGTCTTCGAGATAGCGTGCATTGAACCAGATGCACTTGAGCGCATGTCGCCCCTGGCCGACCGTGACCTCAAAGAGCGGCCCCCGACGTGTGCGCAAGAGCGCCGCTCCGCGCACTTCGGCGATGACGCTGGCCACTTCGCCTGGCTTCAGCTCGTCCAGGCTGCGCGGATTCTGCCGGTCTTCGTAGCGAAAGGGCAGGTGATAGAGCAGGTCCTCGGCGGTCTGGATGCCTTTTTCAGCAAGCATCTCCGCCACGCGCGGACCCACGCCGCGCACATACATGACTGGGGTCTCAAGGCCGGGCACAAATGGATGCTAAATGGCGGATATGCGCCGGAACAAACGCTCAAAGTTTGGGACTGGAAACAGATCCCAATCTGCAATTTACCGTGTATGGTTGTATGCGACGAAAAACTCGCGCGCTGGAGGACTCACTGTGCACGAACTGAATCGCAGAAATTTTCTCAAAACTGCCGGAGCCGCGTCGGCCAGCGCGATGCTCGCTGGAAAAGTCCGCGCACTCGCAGCATCCCAGGAACCGGCCGCGTCCATCTCCGCCAACGATCACATCCAGATCGCGCTGATCGGCGCCGGCGGGCAAGGGCAATACGATACGAGCGTGGCGGTGCAGGTTCCGGGCGTGAAACTCGTCGCCGTTGCCGATTGCTACAACGGCCGCCTGGAGCATAGCAAAGAGCTTTGGGGCAATGACGTCTTCACTACGCGCGACTACAACGAGGTCCTCGCGCACAAAGACATCGACGCCGTGATTATCGGCACGCCCGATCACTGGCACAAGCAGGCATCGGTCGATGCGATGAAGGCCGGCAAGGACGTGTACTGTGAAAAGCCGATGATCCATCTTTACGCCGACGGCCCGGAGATGATCGAGACGGCGCGCACGACCGGCCGCATTCTCCAGATCGGCAGCCAACGCGTGAGCTCGATGATCTACGTCAAGGCAAAGGAGCTGCTTACCTCCGGCGCGATCGGCAAGCTCAACATGGTCACCGCGCGCTGGGACCGCAACTCGGCGATCGGCGCCTGGGACTACACGGTCCCGCTCGGCGCCTCGCCCGAAACCTGCGACTGGCCACGTTTCCTGGGCGCCGCGCCGAAAATTCCGTGGAATGCGGAGCAGTTCTTCCAGTGGCGCAAGTGGAAGGCTTACGGCAGCGGCGTGGCCGGCGACCTGTTTGTGCATCTCTTCAGCGGCACGCATTTCATCACCGGTTCGCATGGACCCACGCGCGGCATGGCCACGGGCGGATTGCGCTTCTGGAACGATGGCCGCGATGTGCCCGACGTGATGCTCGGCCTCTTCGATTATCCGGAGGGATTCAACTTAAGTTTGCGCGTGAACTTCGTCGACGGAGGCGAAGAGAGCGAAGGGCTGATCTTCACGGGCTCAGAGGGCACGATGGAGATCGCGGGAAATTCTGTAAGCGTCCATCGCGTGCCGCGCGAAAAAGAACCCGGCTACATGATCGGCAGCTTCACCGATGCGATGCAACGGCAGATTCTCGAGGAGTATCGAAAAAAGTATCCCGTCACACACCCTGAAGGCGAGCCGCAGGCCGGCTTTGAGAAGTATGAGGCTCCGGCAGGATACAGCGACAGCTACGATCACTTCAGGAATTTTTTTGCCTCGGTCCGCACCCGGCAGCCTGTTGTGGAAGATGCGGTCTTCGGCTTCCGCGCCGCAGGCGCGGCGCTACTGAGCAACGTCAGCATGGAGCGGGGAGCTGTTGTGCAATGGGATCCGGAAGCGATGAAGCTGACGTGAGATCAGGCGCCCATGGGGAAGTACGCTTCAATGGCGCGCCGCAGCGCCATATGATCGACGTGTGGCTTCTTACCCTCGTAGCGCGCCGCCCAGCAGACCTGGTTGACGATATCCCGCGGATAGCAGGACCGCAGTTCCTGGCGAAGGGAATTGCGGATAAATGTAATCAGGTCGGCAGGAATCTCCTGGTCATAGGAAACCTCTTTTTCCTGTGCAACTCGCCGGAAAATCTCGGTAAATTGCTCGTCGGAGACTGCGCCGATTCTGATCTTGGTCTGAATGCGCCGCAGGAAAGCGGGATCGACCAGTTCCGATGGATCGACGTTCGATGCGAAGACGACGAGCATTTCGAAGGGGATCTCAATCTTCTTTCCGCCCACCAGTGTAAGGAAATCAATGCGCCGGTCGAGCGGAACGATCCAGCGATTCAGCAGCTCGTCAGGACGTATGCGCTGACGGCCGAAATCATCGATGATGAAGACGCCGTTGTTGGCCTTCATCTGGACCGGGCTCACGTAAAACTTTGAAATTGGATTGAACTGCATGTCGAGCATCTCGACCGTAAGTTCACCACCCACCATCACGGCAGGACGGCGGCACAAAACCCAGCGCGTGTCGTAGGTTTCAGGAAGGGATTTTGTTGCCTCCTGATGGATCGAAGGATCAAAGACCGTGATGATCTGGCCGTCTATTTCGATGGCGTGAGGAATCCAGATTTCATCCTCGGCAAGCACGCGCGAGAGAACCTCGGCAACGGTGGTCTTGCCCGCGCCGGCCGGTCCGTAAAGAAAGACGGAACTGCCGGAGTTGAGCGCGGTGCCGAACTGGTCTAGGATTTCGTCGGCAATGACCAGATGATTGAATGCGCGCCGTACATCCGCAGGGCGCACCTCGACCTGCTGGACGCTCTGCCTGCGGGTTTGTTCGACGTAGCTCTCCAGCGAGACTGGAGCGCTGCCCGCATACTGACTCTGCTGGAGTAATTCGGCGGCGCGAGCTCTGCCCTGCGAAGTGATTGCGATGTGGGGAACATTCCCGCTCATGCCCGTGACCTGGCACAGGGCCTGGGAACGCAGCTTGCAAAACAGCTCGTCAACAAGCTCATAACCGAGGCGCAATCTTTCCGCAAGCTCAAATAAGGAAAGGGTACCGGCGAGATAGAGAATTTTTAAGATTAAATCTTCGAGGACGGCTTGACGTACATCGAGATCTGCCAGGCGGTGCGGCTTTTGCATGGGCCCAGAATTCTTTCCCGTAACCCCGCCAAAGTTACACTCGTAGTCTTGCATCGATAGCACGGTCGCCATCTGATAATCTCCTGGTGTGTTTACTAATCTAATGCCCCTGTTTGTTTTTTTGTGTCCCCCGTTGGTCGGCACATCGGTGGCTCTTTAGTCGTAGCCACAGCGCGATTGTAGGGCTTTCATCCGAAAATACCCGGCTGCAGTATCGAGGATGGCGCGAAAGAAGGTTTCGAAAGTAACGTGTGTCCGAGTTGTCGAACGCGCAGGCAGGTCGGCTCGCAGTATGGATGTGATCTGTTGCGCAATTGGCTGGCAGAACGCTGGTTCTGTCGCTTTGTTAAACTGCTCCAAGAGCGTTTCTCAGTCATTCAGGGAGCAGGAAACAAATCGCGGCGGGAGCAGTCATGCCAGTAGTCGAACTCGCAGGAGTAACTAAGGCCTACGAGGACAAGGTTGCGGTCAATCACCTGAGTTTATCGATAGAAGCGGGCCAGATGTTCGGCTTGCTGGGACCGAATGGTGCAGGCAAAACAAGCTCCATTCGGATGATGATGGGCATCACGATTCCCGACTCCGGCCAGGTTCATCTTTTCGAAAGACGGTTCGAACGCAAGAGCCTTGAACGCGTGGGCTATCTGCCCGAAGAACGCGGTCTCTACAAGAAGATGAAGGTTCTGGAGCAGCTCATTTTCTTCGCTCAATTGCATGGCGTCGATGCGCACAAGGCGCGCAAACGGGCTGTGGAATGGGCCCGCCGGCTTGAAATTGCCGATGCGCTCGAAAAGAAAACCGAAGAACTCTCCAAGGGAATGCAGCAGAAGATTCAGTTCATTGGAGCAATTCTCCACGATCCTGGACTGATCATTATGGATGAACCTTTCAGCGGCCTCGATCCTGTGAATGCCGTGCTGCTGGAGCGGACGCTCGTCGAATTGAAGGACCAGGGCAAGGCCGTGCTGTTTTCAACACACCGCATGGATCAGGTGGAGAAGCTGTGCGACGCGATCTGCCTCATCGACCGCGGTCAAGCCGTGTTGGCCGGCAAGATGCGCGAGATCAAGAGCCGTTATGAGCGCAACCGCGTGATCGTCGAATTCGAAGGCGGCTCCGGTTTTCTGAACAGCAGCGAAATTGCCGAGTTCCATAATTTTTCCGGCCACGCTGAAATCCGCCTCAAACCCCATGGCAACGCGCAAAAGCTATTGCAGGAAGCAGCCGCTATGGCGACCATTTGCCGTTTCGAGCTCGTCGAACCGTCGCTTGAAGAGATCTTCATCCAGACCGTGGGAGGCAAGGCCGATGCGTAACATACTGCTCATCGCGCGGCGCGAGTACATGGAGCAGATACGAGGCCGCGCCTTTCGTTTATCCACTATCGGACTTCCGGCGCTCTTTGCGCTGATTCTCGGCGTCGTCTATCTCTCCAGCCGCGGTCTAGGTGCTCACAAGCATTTTGTCATCGCGTCATCCGATCCGGTCCTCGCCGCCGCAGTTCGCTCGCAGCTCTTGTCGGACAAGGGTAAGAAAGCGATTGTGGATGTGGTAACGCCGGCGGACCCCAAGACGCGCTCTGCGCTCACCGTCCAGGTTCAGCACAAGTCGATCGACGGATTCCTATGGATTGACGCCACAGGCAGCGTTCCGACGGCATCGTATGTCTCGCAAGCCGCGGGTGATTTTATGACGGGCGCGCGTCTCAAAGATGCGCTCGACAATGGTCTCGTCAAGGAGCATTTGGCCGCAGCAGGAATGAATCCGATTGAATCCGACACGGTAGTGAAGGGAATTCGGGTCACGACCTTTCAGGTGAAGAAAGATGGCTCGGTGGTGAGAACGAATGCGCAGGCCTCCTTTTGGAAGGGCTACGTGATGGCGATTTTGCTCTCGATGACCACCATGATCTACGGCCTCAATGTAGCGCGTTCCATTATTCAGGAGAAGACTTCGCGTATCTTCGAGGTCATGCTGGCCACAGCCAAACCGGTCGATTTGCTAGCGGGAAAGCTGATCGGCGTAGCAGCCGTGGGCCTCTCGCAGATCGCTATCTGGCTGATTGCGGGTCTGGTCATCGTCGGCTCACCCATGGCCGCTTCTATTCTCACCGGCCAGTTTTCGATTCATTTTTCCTGGATGGAAGGGATTCTCTTTCCGGTGTATTTTCTGCTCGGCTACCTGCTCTATAGCTCGCTTTTCGCGGGCTTGGCCGCGACCTGTGAGACCGAGCAGGAACTGCAAATGTACATGCCGCTTGCCGCCGCGCCCACATGGCTGAGCTTTGCGATGATCGTGCCTATTATCAATGATTCGAACTCGGCATGGTCGATTTTAGCTTCGCTCTTTCCGCCTACGGCGCCTATTGTCATGTTCCTGCGCATGGCTTCAGAGATTCCGCCGGCGTGGCAGTTTGCAGCATCGATCAGTCTGATGGTTGCCAGCATCTGGGCCACGTTGTGGTTCTCCTCGCGTCTCTATCGCGTCGGCATCCTGATGTACGGAAAACGTGCCACACTGCCTGAACTGCTGCGCTGGCTTCGCTATTCCTGAGTGCTGGAGGGCTTCGTGCCACCCTTTCCGCGTTGTGCCCGGAAAGGGTGGGAGGCCACGCACTCTCTTTCGAAGCCGCGCAGGCTGCGCCGCTTCGTTACAATCGAACCGTGCCCACGGAAGAGACGCCCGCGTTTTCATGGAGCCAACGCATCGCGCTTGCAACCATTCCGCGCACCGTCTGGGCGCTGCTTTCGATCGTCGGCCTTACCTGGCGTTTCGAGGTCATCTCCGAGGAAGGCGCGACGCCGTTGCCCCGTGGTGAAGGTGCCGGTGCTGAGATTTTCTGTTTCTGGCATCAATGTGTTCTGCCGTGCGCCCTTTATTTTCGCCGCACCACGGCCACCATTCTCATCAGTCGCAGCTTCGATGGCGAGTTGATCACGCGAACTCTTGCTTTGTTCGGCTTTCGGGCGGTTCGCGGATCGAGCTCGCGCGGTGCGCGCGAAGGATTACTGGGGCTCAAAAGCATTATCGAAAGTGGTATGCCGGCCATCTTCACCGCCGACGGACCTCGTGGCCCGATTTATCGCACCAAAATGGGACCGGTCAAGCTTGCACAACTTACCGGCGCGCCTATCGGTGCCTTTCATCTTGAACCGGAGCACGCCTGGACCATGCGTTCCTGGGACCGGTTTCTCGTACCCAAGCCGTTTACGCGCATTGTGGTCAGCTGGGCGCGATGGACCCGCGTTGCAACCGATCTTGCCGAAAGCGATTTCGAATGCAAACGCGAAGAACTGAACGCGGCTATCGAGCGCGCACGCGTGAACGCTCTCAAACACTTCGGGAAATATGCGCAATGAGCAGCCGATCGAAGCACACTGAAGATCGAGAGGACCTTCGCGTCGCCGACTTTGACTTTGAGCTTCCCAAAAAGCTGATCGCGCAGCAGCCGCTGAGAGAACGCGGAACGAGCCGAATGCTGGTCATGAACCGCACCACAGGAGCCTTTCAGGATTCGAGCTTTGCGGCGCTTCCTTCCCTGCTTAAGCCCGGCGATCTGCTTGTTCTTAATGACAGCCGCGTAATTCCGGCGCGCCTTTACGCACGGCGCACCGTGGTTCGCGAGCAATCGGGGGCCTCAACGGCGGGCCTTGGCCGTTGGGGTAAAGAGCATCCGACCGGCCGCATCGAAGTTATGCTGACGGAACCGGAGGGTCACAATCGCTGGCGCGCCCTCGTCCGGCCGGGCCGGAAAGTTGCGATCGGGGAGCATCTTGCTTTTCCGGCGCCCGCAGGCGAAATCTTGCTTGAAGCCGACGTGCTCGAATGCGGAAAATTCGGTGAGCGCCTTCTTCAATTTACGCCGGTCGATGATTTCTTCGCGATTCTCGATCGCATTGGTCACATGCCGCTCCCACCCTACATCCACCGTGACGATGAGCCATCAGATCGCGAGCGCTACCAGACCGTTTTCGCGCATGAATGTGGTTCGGTAGCTGCGCCCACGGCTGGCCTGCACTTCACGGGCGATATGCTGGAGATTCTCCACACAAAAGGAATCGAGATGGCGCGAATCACATTGCACGTCGGGCTCGGCACCTTCGCGCCGCTCCGTGTGGAGTGTGTGAGAGACGTGCATCTTCACCGCGAGCGCTACACGCTGAGTGCGCATACTGCGGAAGCCGTTAATCGCGCCATTGCCGAAGGCCGGCGCATCGTTGCTGTTGGCACAACGGTTGTGCGCACGCTCGAATCCGTCGCGCTTCGCGCCAAGGGGAGGGAATTGGAGCCACACTCCGGCGAAACAGATGTTTTTATTGCGCCGGGATTCCAATTTCAACTTGTCGGCGCACTGCTGACCAACTTTCATTTGCCGCAATCGAGTCTGCTCATGCTGGTAAGCGCCTTCGCTGGCCGCGAGCGCGTGCTGGCCGCGTACAGCCACGCCGTTGAAGCGCGTTACCGGTTCTTCAGCTACGGCGATTGCATGTTTCTAAGCTGAGGGCAGCCGGCTACAGCAATCCTGGAACTGCTCTAGATTTCTGACTGTTTGATTAAGTGTTACCTCTGGGTGCTGGGAGAGCACGGTGCTAAGGGTACAAATTCATGCGGTCGCGGACCTAGTGTCTTGTCTCTAAAGTTCGCGACATAAATACAGTTGTCATCCTGAGCGTAGAAAGCCGCGTTTTGTGCGGCTTGCGGAGTCGAAGGATCCGCGGTTGCTCTTCGCAAATACTGATAGAAACTTAAGAGCCAGGACACTAGTGTCCTGAGTCAGAAGTTCGCATCCTATATTTCGCTGTCATGTTGAGCGGAGTCCGCCGCGGTCCGCCGCGGCGGAAAGTCGAAAGCCTGCCCTGAGCGAAGTCGAAGGGAATCTGCGGTTGTTTTTCAACGAACTTCGGGTTCACCACACTAGCCCCGCACATCGCGTAGAGTAGTGATATGACTGGTCAGGAGAACTGTCAGGAGCTGGCTTTCCGCCGTTCGCGGGCTGGAGGGTTGGA
>JASHQE010000056.1 GCA_030037705.1 Acidobacteriaceae bacterium
CGGTCGCCCGTCACATCCACCGATTCCGCATAGTCGCCGCCGCAAAGTACGCCCGTCCAAGCTGTGGTCTGTTGTGAGCCATCGGGATAAACAACGCCTGATGAAGCATGAACCTGACCCGCTACATCCAGCGTGTAACCGGGTGACGTCGTCCCGATGCCGACATTGCCTCCCGCCGGTTGAAGAGATAGATCGCCAGCATTAACGAGGCCAGCGGCCTGAGTTTGCAAGCTCACAACCCGGTTAGCGAGGGTGGCTGCGCCTACGAACGTCATCGAAAGGCCAAAGGGATTAGTAGCATCACTGCTGTAGAAGCCAGCTAAGTTATTAAATCCACTTGTGGTCTCTGAGGCTGAGAGATTATGCACTTCCAAAGGATAGGCTGGATTAGGAGTACCGATGCCGACATTGCCGCCGTATTGCTGAACTATTAGATTTTCCGGAACGGAGTTTATGGCATTCACAGCCTGTAGCGTGCCATATGGACCGACCTGACCGGTCATGTACACGCCGGAATTATTTGTTGAATTGTTCGCAAAAATGCCTTGACCACTCGCTGTCAAATCAAAGTTAGTGTTAGGGCTCGTCGTCCCGATCCCGACGTTACTTCCGCTGACCGTAATCGGCGAGTTGCCGACCGTCGAAGCTCCCGTAAAGACCGGCACCGTTCCCGATGTGCCGCTGCCGGTCACAGTTTGCGCCTTCGCGCCGGCCACAATAACCAAGCCGCCTAACAGCGTCACCACCATGAGATCTCGCATCACCCGCTCCTTTTTTCCTTCGGTTCTGAACCGCTGTGATGATTCGTACTCGCTCAGGCGTCAAACATTGCGCATCGCATCGCAAACCGTCTGCTCCATCTCACGGCTGGCTCGCCGTCTCGCCCGTTACCCGCAGGCGATCATCATAGGTCCTGTTCACATTCAGATTCGCGCCCAGAGTCCAGTTCTGAAGCGCGCCGAAAGGTGCATAGCCACTCGTCGGGTTAACCGTAAAAAGATTTCCTGGCAGTTGTGGTGAAGAGATCCACGGGCTTGATGGACTATTCGGAATCGATACCGAAGAAAGACGCCCGGCAGCATCAAATCCCTGCGAGAACAAAATCGCCTGCTGCGGAAATGCGGTCGAGTTCAATCCATTGCTATACGCGGTCAGGTCGCCCGCAAGATCGTAGCAGTAGCTCAGCCCATTCGCGCTGGACAGACTCGGGCAATTTGCCGAAGGTGCCGCTGGCGGCGCCGCACTCGTGCAGAACCCAAGCACACACTGCTGCTCGCTCACCACCCGCCCCATCGCATCATACGCGCCATATACCCGAAGCGATTGATAGCCTGCTGTCGAACCCGACGAGGGACAGCTTGGAGCTTGAGTCGCGTTAGCCGCCCAAGGAAGCGTCCACGCGTAGGTTAATTTTCCAACAAATGTCTGATCATAAACGTAGCAGCTGGTTGGTGTTGGATTGCTGTACGTTTTGCTGGTAACGCGGTTCAACGCATCGTAGCTATAGTTAACCGCTATCTCACGTGCATCGGTCTTATAAAGGAGATTTCCATCAGCATCATAGCCTTCGGTGCAATTGCTCCCATTAGGAGCAGCGCCTCCCAAGGTGGTGCCATAGCAGGTCCAGCCCGACTCTATGTTGAATGCTTGAATCAAACGAGACAGATTGTCATATTTAAACTGTCTGGCCCGGCTGCTGGTGCATGGCGTTCCCGGTGCACCACTGGCCCATTGGTCCGCACACAACAGATTTCCCAGCGCGTCATATTGATAAGTTGTATTGAGCGCTCCGGGTTCGATCACTTGCGTCAGGTGTCCCAGGCCATCCACGGTCTGTTGCCACGAGTTGCCCAATTCATTGGTGTACGTCGTGACGTTGCCACTATACGACCAGTTGACGTAGCTGCCATCCGGCTGGGTCTGCACTAGAACCCTGCCTAAGGCATCGTATTGAGTCTGATTGATCCCATAGGTCGGGTCGGATGTCGACCGGTAGGGATTTGAGACCATCGAAGCACGGCCCAATGCGTCGTAGGTTGTGAAGACAGAGTCGATTCCATCGGGGTCGGTCAGGGTCTTTTGCAGGACCGTCCGGGCCAGCCCATCGTAGTCACTCTCCGTCTGGATCTGCGTGGTCCCCGTTTGCAATTGGGTGACCAGCACCGATGGGGCCGCAGAATCCGGGGAGCATTGAATATTGGACAGATCGTTATAGCAGTAGGACGTCTGGCCACCGTCCGGATAATTCACCTGGATTTGCCGGCCCCATGTATCGTAAGCATAACTTGTCGTTTGCTGATTCGGGTCGATAACGCTCGTCTTCAGTCCTAGGTTAAAGTCGTACGTGTAGGTCGTTGTGTACCCCATTGCATCTGTGACGCTCGTGGGCAGTGACCCCGCATATGTAGGGGAATAGCCATAGGTGGTTGTGTGCCCCAGCGGGTCAATCTGCTGATAGGGTTCTCCTGTGTCATACCAGTTTGTATGACTTGTAGGAGAGGAACCGGTGCTTAGAACTCTTGTGACGCTGGTAAGATTTCCCCTTACCGGAGATGCTGGGGAGCCGTGCTGTATAGTAATGCCTGATCCGGTCAGATAGGATGATTCATCATATGTGTAATTCGTTTGCTCTAATAAATCTCCGCTGCCGTCATATGTCGTCTTCTGCGCAACTAGATTCAGAAAGTCGGCGGAGTAGTAGGCATTATTGTTCTGCCATTCATACGTCGTCTGATCGTCGCGCAGCAATGGTCCAGGAGGACTTGTCGCATAGTCGTAGGTCTTCATATCGCTCAACAAGCCGTATGTTCCAGTGGCATTGGTATACGCCATTTCATCCACGCCGTAGTAGGTCATGCTGCAGCAATATTGCATGGAGACAAGGCTAGTTGTTTGGTTATTAAGGCTTGTACTGATGCTGGTTGGAAAAGCCGCAATCGGAAATTGAGGATACGTATCAGGATTGACCGCGCTATTAGTAGTGTAAGTGCGAGCAATTGACTTTAGCACTTGGCTCGAACCAGCCGCACCACTGTAATAAGTAGTTTCTGTCTCATATGGATATTCCCCAAACACATGTACCGTTTGCTCCCCTAAGGGATCCGCAACCGTCGTTTGCGTGGTCACTCCGTCACTTTGCGAATAAGTATAAGTCCATGTGTAAGGGCCCGTGCCGTCATTTGCATTAATCGCCCGCGACATAATTGCCATGGAAACGTTACTTCCCGCAACTGTAGGTCCCGTTTGGAGAGCATACTGGTAGGAAATGCTTCCGCCAGTGGGAAAGATGATCTCCGAGAGATCCCCATAATTCACCGTGTCTGGATCGCCTGGATTTCTGTCACTATAGACAAACGTCCAAGTCGTGTTGTTCGGTAACACAATGCTCTGCAGGAGGGTTTGCGAACCTTGATAAGGCTCGATCGGCGTGCCCCCCTGGTAGGGGAAAGACGTACCGCAGGTTGTATCGGGGCTGCTGCCGGGCACACAGATCGAAACCGATGCGTAGCAAAACGTATATGTCAATGTGCTGCCATTTGCTCCTGGAATCTGCCATTGGTACGCAGACGACGTAGGCAGTGACCCCGAGCATCCAGAATAGTTGGTCGTACTCGTGGCTATAGGAATAATTCTTCCGACTGTATCTATGTAACCAGTAACTGTCCCGTCTGTCCCTTGGGAATATTGGAGTGAGACCGTGTTTCCATTGGCGTCTTCTCGCAGTACTGGGGCGGTGTTTGTGGAAGGATAATAAGAAATGCCATTCGTGTCAGTAGTTGGGCACAGTCCGGTACAGCCCGTAATGTATCCCAATGGAACTGAAAAGCCGGTTCCATCCAGGCTCATCTGATCGGCTGCCTGAGGATTACTACCGACCACGGCTCCGTGGTGTACGGCGCCATCCGACGTTCGCCATTCGGCGATGTATCGATATTGTTGTTCTCCTCCGTATGTGAAGTTGTAGGGATCGGGTACCTCTTGGATGTCCTGATCATCGACGACGTCAAATTGGTCATCACTTGCAGGCAATGGGATCAGAGTGCTTGTCTGGGAAAGCGTACTTCCCCAGAGCCACAGACAAGATTGGTTCGTACCGCTTCCAACACAGTGTAGTGTCCTTGCCCAAGCCTTGCTGTTGTATACGGCGGAAAAATTCAATTTCAAAGCACCGCCGCGTTGTGGATATCCGATGAGCGGAATAGTGATATTCAACGCCCCATTGGTGAGGTTGATATTGTCGATATTCCCGCCCTGGTAGGACAGATAAGGAATTAAGCCTTGAGCAAGTGAAGGATCGCTCTGCGCACGCATTGTTGTCCCCCACACAAACACTAGAGAGCAGGCAAACGCACAAATATGTCGCATCAATTTTGATCTCCATTACTGAGAAGCAGATCGAAACTGCCGCTCGGAAGTTCAGTATTAAATTGAACCTGTCCGATTGTGCATTGGTTCTGAAAACGGGTGCCTACAATATTGGATAGGATGTTGTGTGGGACGGAAACTCCCTCCACGGTCTGATACTGAGAATAGCTATATGTCATCTGCGCATAGTGATCTATCTCCTGTGCCCCTGGTAGAAAAAAGGTTATTGCCATTGGTTGCATAGTGCGTGAATCGAGGTACCACTCTTGCGTTGTCTCCCGTAGCGAATGCCCGAAAAAGGTGCGGACAATTTCAATTTGGATGGCCGGCGCCTGGTTCCATGTGACTGAACCCACATAGCGGAAGAGATAGGATTGATCGTTTATTCCCTGGGCCAGAACCAAATCGGGTAATTGATAGGGCAACATCAGGCTGGCGGCATGAAGCGACATCTTAGCTGCCGTGCTGCCATCCGAGCGGGCAGGTCTGCCATTTCCGCTGACTAGAACATGCTGAACGCCATCGTTCCCTCTTGTTTCATAACGAAAATTAAGGCCTTCAGCCAACCAGATGAATTGCAAACTGCCCACACTAGGATTGAGGTTGTCCGTGCAACTGCCTGTCTCGGTCGCGTTCTGAATCTGAGTCCACGCGGCAAATCCGCCCAACGTTTGCAGGGCCTCCTGAACGGCAGCCACAGCTTGCGGATCATGCTGCGCTGGCCATATTGTGGTTATAGTCTGTGAAGCCGCAACGCCCACAGTCGTCGCAAAGGTCAACAACGCCAAAGCCACTCTCATTGGTTTCTCCCAACCGCTATGAATGTGCATTGCACCCGCACATTCATCTGATTGCAGTTCAACATCTTTTAGGGCCGCGCACGTGCTCTATTGCAGCGTGACCAGCACCTCGATTACGCCAGTTCCGGAATCAAGCGATCCCATGGCTTTACCGATGACAGCTCCGAGCATCCGCATTCGGTCGGTGCCTTTCATTGCGTAGCCAGGCACAGAAGAAGTGACCAGCAGATCGCCACGCCGGATCGGACCATTTTCAGCGCTTACTTTTGTAGGCACGATGCCCACCATGGCCATGGGGATCTCCTGAGCGCTCTTCGAGAGCGTCTCTCTGCGACCTACGACTCCTGGCTTGGTGGCGAAGATTCCTGCCACCATAGTCGAATACGGCTCTGCAGACTTTTCGACGTCGCCGTCGATTCCAGGCCCAAGCACGAGGACATCTCCTGGCCCATAGTGCTTCCGGTCTCCACTGGCATCGACCGCCTCGGCATAGTCGCCACCACAAAGAACACCGGTCCATGCTGTGGATTGTGTTGTCCCATCTTGGAAGGTCATCGAAGCTCCGCTGTTGGCCGTGAGCTTTACGTTGCCGTTCACTTCCAGCGTTGCGCCCGGTGATGTCGTGCCGATGCCCACGTTGCCTGCGGAGTTGATGCGAATGCCCTTATAACCTGCGGACCATGGAATAATGTCAAGATTCCCGCTATCTTCGCTATTACCTGTATAGCCAATTACCTGGTCTCCAGCCTGTACAAGATTGTTAGCATAGCCTGCGGAGGCATTTGGTAGAAAAAATAAGTGGTCAGTTGTTGAAGGATCCTTGAGCAAGAGGTTTACCAAGCCTTGCCCTGAAGCCTCTACGTCCAACTGCGCGTATGGGATCGTCGTGCCGATCCCTACATCACCGGAAGAATTTATCGTTAGGGTTTGCGCATTATTTGTCCAAAGCTGGATAGCCTTATTGGTATCATCAATCACAAAATAGCGGTTACCGCCGTTATTCCCAGTAATGCAGACTTTATCTGAATTGTCACAGCCCGGTACTATTCCTAAGCCACTTGAATATGTGGAGCTGTATACAACAAACGGGTTCAAAGGGCTGGTTGTTCCTACTCCCGTGTTACCGCTTGCGGGGAATGTGTTTGTTTGCGCCGCTATACTTACCACCATCGACATCGTCAAAGACATCACAATCAAGCCCGTCTGCATTCTCATCTCTCAGCCTCACTCTTGCGCTTTCTATCTATTGCAGCGTAACCAGCACTTCAATGACTCCCGTGCCAGAACCCAACGATCCCATCGCCTTGCCCAGCACTGCACCCACCAAGCGGCTGTGGTCCGTTCCCTTCATTGCGTAGCCAGGCAGTGATGACGTGACGAGAAGGTCGCCGCGATGAATCGGTCCGTTTTCTGCGCTGACCTTGGTCGGCACAACGCCCACCATGGCCATCGGCACATTGTCAGACAGCTTCGCAATTGCAGCCCTGAGCCCAACCACACCCGGTTTAGTCGCTACAATTCCCGCTACCATGGTTGAGTAGGGTTCGCTGGATTTCTGAACATCGCTATTGTCCTCTGAAGCGAGAACCAGCACATCACCCGGTTCGTACTTTGCTTTCCCGCCAGCAGCATTCATCGCCTCGGCATAATCGCCACCGCAAAGAACACCGGTCCAAGCCGTTGTCTGCGTCCCGCCTCCGTTAGGAAACACGACGCCGCCATCTACCTGTATGTTTCCGTTTACTTCAAGCGGTTGTGCAGGTGATGTCGTACCAATGCCCACATTGCCGGCGAAGTAATGCGTCATTCCGCTTACGGGGGCGTAAATGCCATAGTTGTTGGTGCCGCCAACCCCATCTATGTAGTAGCCCACCCTTGCCGCCACTGTTCCAGTCACATACGAATAAAATGCTGCATAAGACGATGTTCCGCTCGATCCATCTACAAAAGACGATATTCCTCTCTCGGTATAACCAACTCCGGTAAGGCTTAGCCCACCAGCCGGAGCAGCATTCTCCACGTACAAAGCAGACGATTGAGACGTGTTATTTTCGGTAATGTGCAGTGCGGACACTGGGCTCGTTGTTCCGATCCCAACGTTACTGCCAGACTGGTAGATGGCCGAGTTGCTTCCTGCGCCGAGGGTCGCCGCGCCTGAGTAAACTGGAACAGCGCCCGCAACGCCATTGTTGTTGTTGGTTACCGTTGTCTGCCCTACGGCACTCGTTACATAGATTGCGAGACAGATGCATATCCCAGCTAGAATTTGGCGCATCGCGATTCCACTCCCTTTCAACTCTCTTGTCGCGTATCTTCAGTAAAAGACCTGTTGCATAGCCGCACGAAAGACGACGCGTCTCCCGCTATCGCGCGGAGCGCGGATTGAATGCATAGATCGACAGATCCTGTGTGTCAGGGATGAGCGAACAGAAACTCAACTAGTTGGGGAAAATTAGAGGACGTGCTTTTGTTCAACGGAAAAGCTGAGTTGCTTATAACGTGAGCCGAATGGAGAGTCAATAAAAAAATCGGCCAATTTTTTACCGCAACTCTGAGGGACCAAGGTAACCAGCGTGATTTTCACCCCCCATAATAGCCATCTTGTAACGACTTCGCTCGAAGGCGCCGGGGTTTGCAGAGAATTGAACCTCGATCGCGTAGCCCAAGGATAGAAATCGCTGAGCGCGCAGCGCAGTTGCTATCGGTTTTCAGCCGATAACGTGGCCGGCGAGTGCCGACTCGATATGGCCCGGAAGATCAGCTATGAGCTCCGGGCCGGAAACCTGCTTGGCCATCGCAATCCGCTCTGTCATCGTGTCGCACGCTCCCGTTCACGCTCGTGCTTCAGTTTCAAGTCACGAAACCGCGCAGCAAATCGGGATGCGGCCTAACGGTTACGCACGATTCGACATTCGTGACGGTTCGCCTATTGCAGTCGAGAACCTCTGCGAGCTTGGCCTGCGTGAACAGATAATTGCGGCGAAACTGCTTCCACTCCAGAGCGTACTGCGCGCGTTCCTGAAGCTGCTCTCGCGTTAGCCCTTGAACCGGCATTTCACCCTCCCAAAAAACAGAAACGGCCCAAAGCCATCTCTGGACTTGAGCCGCTGCTTGTTCCTCGACGGGGGCGCGTGTCTCGTTGGTTCTCCCTGCTCACAATCTGCGCCGATGTTGCCCGCGTGTCAACTGTGATTTTTCGCGATGCAGTTCAGGCTTCCGAAGCCTCGCTCCCTCCAGACGATTCGCAATGACACGCGCTCGAACGGCACCGCGGTACCGATGCGCAGAAGATGGTCCTGGATTGTGATTGGAAGAGCCCGCACAACTTAAACGCAATTCATTTTGGCGCAACTTAACGTAAGTTTCGCTCAGACCCGCTCTTTCCAAAGGTGCTCATCGCATTCCTGCCGTGTCGTGCTTCAATCGACGGGCGAGCCGGAAACCATGAGGATGATTCCAAGATTGTGCGCGCTGTCGATCTCGAAGTCCGGCTCATGCCAGCGTAAATAATCGAGAGCTTCGTCCAGCTTCAACGCCGCGATGCGCACAACGTGCGGCTCAGGCGACGGCTTTTCGCTGAACTCGAAGAGCGACGCTTCGCATCCGCCGTGGCTTCCGATTTCAAATTTGTTCGGCGGATGAGATTGCTTCTCGGATTCATCCATGGTTGCCCGCCACTGTGGACCTGTTCGTTGTAAAGCCGGGAAACGCCCCCCCCCGAGAATGTGGACTTTCATGCATCGACGACGTTCCCGATTTTCGAGAGGATGAATCTCCGGTTCAGAATGGAGCTCTTCAACTTTCTCAACCACACCAACTAGACCACGCCGGAAAGCGGCGTGCAGGACGCTCAGTTAGATCAGGTCCTGAGTGCGGCCGACACCGGACGCGAGATACAGTTCGCGCTTAAACTGTTTTTCTGATGTATTTGTGGCACTGGGATCTGCAGATCTTTTGCAGGCCCGACGTCATTGGTGTTTACAAATACATGCGACATGGCAAAACAAGATAAGGTGGCAAGATGAAGCGCAGAGATTTGCTGAAGAGCCTGACAATGGTAGCCGGAGGTTCATTGTGCTCTGGATCAGGATGGTCTCAGGCGACTACTCCCTCGGATGCGAAGAGGCAGGCTAAGCTGGCGGTTCCGGTGCGGGCTCTCATCCGCAGAAATGGAGCGTTGTTTCAACCTATCGAGATTACACTTGACAATCACGGGTCAGGTGGCGTCGCCGTCACCAGGGTAGAAGGTGAAGAAGTCGATCGTCGCATGGCGCAAGTAGGCCCGAATATCTTCGAGGTCTATCTGAAGCCGGTCACCGCGGAGCAGAACGTCGCGGTTACCATTGAGTTGAATGGTGCTACGCAGACACAAGCTATAGAACTAAAGCCTGTACGAAAAATGCTCATCTACGTTCTACCGCACTCGCATCATGATCTTGGCTACACCGATCTCCAGGCGAATGTCGAAGAGAAACAGATCCGCAACATTACGAGAGGAATTGAGCTGGCGCGCAAGACAGCCGACTACCCTGAAGGCTCGCGGTTTGTCTGGAACCTAGAAGTTCTCTGGGGCGCTGATCTGTATATGCAACGCGGTTCGGAATCAGCCAAAGCTGAACTGATCGACGCTGTCCAGAAAGGATGGGTCGGAATCAATGGATCCTATGCAAATGAACTGACGGGGCTCTGCCGTCCCGAAGAGTTGTTGCAACTCTTCCATTATTCCGGACAACTCGGAAGAACATGCAACGTAAAAGTTGATTCGGCGATGATGAGCGACGTGCCTGGCTTCTCCTGGGGCACGGTGACTGCGATGGCTCAGGCGGGGGTCCGATATTTCTCGGCGGCGCCTAACTACTTCGACCGCATTGGTACCTTCATGGTCACTTGGCAGGACAAGCCTTTCTGGTGGATCTCCCCTTCGGGCAAAGAGAAGGTCTTATTCTGGGTACCCTGGACGGGCTACGCGCTCTCGCATGTGATGAAGCTCGGCAATGACTTGGTCGCAAAGTACCAAGATCGGATGGACGATGTGCAATATCCCTATGACATCTCCTACATCCGCTGGGCGGGCCATGGAGATAACGCCGAACCAGACTCTGATCTCAGTGGCTGGATACGCGACTGGAATCAGAAATATGAGTGGCCACGTTTCGCTATCGCTTCCACTGGCACGGCGTTCTCCGCTTTTGAAAAGCGCTATCGCAATCAACTTCCACAGTATCGGGGCGATCTGACCCCTTACTGGGAAGACGGTGCGGCTTCTTCTGCGCTCGAAACGGCGATGAACCGCAACACCGCCGATCGGCTCAGCCAGGCAACCGCATTCTCCGCAATCCTTAATCCCAGCTCCTATTCTCCGCCCTCCTACGAGACAGCTTGGCGCGATGTGTTGCTCTATTCCGAGCACACCTGGGGAGCGTGGAACAGCATCTCCGATTCGGAGAACTCCTTTGTCAAACAACAGTGGGCTGTGAAGCAGGCTTTCGCGGTCGACGCAGCCAAGACCGCAAAACAGTTGCTCGATAGCTCACTCGGCGAACTCTCCACCGATACTTATGCAACAACGCTCGAAGTGCACAATTCGGCGTCGTGGAACCGTGGCGAGATTGTCTATCTCTCACGTGAGTCTTCAACAGCAGGCGATCACGTCACCAACAGTTCCGGTCAGGCACTTCCTTCGCAGAGGCTTTTTTCGGGTGAGCTCGCCATATTGATCTCTGACGTCCCAGCCTTCGGCGCGGCGCGATACTCGTTGTCGCATCGGACAGCACACAAAGATGGCAATGCTGTGTCATTTAAGAACAATACTCTGGACAACGGAATCCTTCAGGTAAGAATCGATCCGTCCACCGGAGACATTGTTGAGCTTAAGCTGCGCGGCGAGAATCAGAACCTTGCGGACATTCAAGGCACACATCGTGTCAATCAGTTCCTGTTTATGGCAGGCAAAGACCTGGATCACCTTCAGTCCAGCGGATCTGCCAGGATCACGGTCGAAGACCATGGTCCGCTCGTCGCAACCATCCGTATCGAGTCTTCAGCGCCCACGTGCAAGAGCCTGGTCCGGCGTGTCCGCCTTGCGGCAGGCATGGACTATCTGGAACTGACAAACACCATCGACAAACTGCCGGCTACTCTGAATCCTCATCCCGGCGTTGGTGGGCCTGGCGACGAATTTGCGCAACATGGCTCGAAGGAGAGTATTCAGTTCGCATTTCCGTTTGCTGTGCCAAATGGAAAGATGTCGATGGATATTGCACTCGGGAACATGCAGCCCGAGGTTGACCAACTGCCCGGCTCCTGCAAGAACTGGCTTCCTGTTGGGCGGTGGATCGACGTATCCAATCGGGACATGGGCGTTACGTGGGTGACTCAGGACGCACCTCTCACCGAGATCGGCAGCATCAGTGCCACGATGTTGGGCTCGCAGAGAGATCCAAACGTCTGGAGAAAACACATCGAACCCACACAGACGTTCTATTCGTGGGTGATGAACAATCATTGGGGAACAAACTACCGGGCCTACCAAGAAGGGCCAGTGACCTTCCGTTACGCGATCCGGCCACACGGTAGGCATGATGCGGCAGCAGCAAGTCGCTTTGCCATAGGGCTCTCGGAACCTCTCATGGTGAAGCCAACAGCATCCCACATAAATCTCCTTACTCCGCTCTTGAAGATTGAGCCTGCGGATGTTCTGGCAATTACTCTCAAGCCAAGTGAAGATCGGTCTGCATGGATCGTTCGTCTGTTCGGTGCTTCAGGTGAGTCGAGGACGGCGAAGCTGGACTGGGGAGCCACATCGGTGAAGTCCTGGATCAGCAATCTGGCTGAGGAAAAGCTGCGGCCTGCTGATGACCCTATCCAGGTCGATGGCTGGGAACTCGTGATTCTGCGCGTTGAAAAATCCTCGTAGCCCGATCGAAGTACCGAACCGAACTGCTCAAAGAAGTGTGGTAGGGCCGATCCAAGATGAAGTACAAGCCTCTGATAGTTGACCAATGCCCGCCCATGTGCACAAGCGGAGCAAATGATATCTTGTTGTGAGAAGTGATTGCAGCAACTCCCATATTGTGGGCAAGCCGGAACTAATTCTCGACTGGCGATAACAGGGCAACGCACTCATTGAGCAGTTATGCCACGTTTTACTGGCTCTGGATGAGTGGTCGGCCATCCTTCTCCAACTCTGGCTGGCACCTACCGGAAGCTCTTGGAAGGCCGTAAGCTCAGCCATGTTGCGCTCGCAGTCGAGATCATAACAACAAATTTTCCCATCCATTGCGCCTGTTGAGCAGAACGAGTGAAATTCGGGAATCTCCGAGCGAAGAAAATTTCACGCGGAAAATTGCGCCAGTCTTACACCTGAATTTCCAATTTCAAGCGTTGCGCCGGAATTGCGCTTTTCAAAATTTCCCTGATTCAGAAGGAGATCACCAAGCCGACACTGTCTTCCTGCCGGGTGGGGGCCGGACAACTGGATAACCCAAACCGGAGAACTTTGTACCGGGGAAAATACCGGGGAACCCCGGCAGTAAATGGCAACAATCGAGCTTCCATCGCAAGACGGTAATTGTTGTGTCGGCACTCCGAATAGCCCGTGTTTATTGGGGCTTCGCACACTTGGCATACAACCTCATCAATCGGTGTAAATAGTGCCCTGCAACTCTTAACCGAAGGGTTGTAGGTTCGAGTCCTACCTGATAAATCTCAAAACTTGAGAGCCAGCCGAATAGATGCTATGTTGCTGATTAAACATCACATAATGACTGGCTGTTGCTTGCGAATGATTGACTTCCCTGCATTTAGATCGATGCGCCGCATTGAACGACGGAAGGTGCATGGCAGTTTACAAGAGGGGAAGGATCTGATGGTACAAGTTTAGATTCGCAGGTCAATTGATTTGCGAATCTTCAAAATCAACTTCAAAAGCGATCGCCAAGGGAGCAGAACAACAGCGGAGACGTGGGCTGGAGTTGGGCTTTCATAATCTCAAGAACGTTTGTCTTCGACGTGTGCGACGTTTGAAAGATGTCATTGACGAATAGTCCTACGCTTCAATGAGGCCGCGACTCGCGCAGGCGCACGGCTACATGTAAGGCTTCAATGAGGCCGCGATGAATTCATCGCGGAAACGACAAAAAGATCGAACGTTTCTGATCCATCGAAATGCTTCAATGAGGCCGCGATGAATTCATCGCGGAAACATTAAGAAAAAAGTTCCTGCAATTGTTGTCACCGAGCTTCAATGAGGCCGCGATGAATTCATCGCGGAAACGGCGTTGTTCGCGTTTTGCGCTTCCGAGTAGGCGATGCTTCAATGAGGCCGCGATGAATTCATCGCGGAAACTAATGCCGATTTTCATCGCAAACCGTGGATTGCTATGCTTCAATGAGGCCGCGATGAATTCATCGCGGAAACCGCGGCGTCGACAGCACGTTGATCAGCGTGCTGTTGCTTCAATGAGGCCGCGATGAATTCATCGCGGAAACCACTGTTTAACGACATTCATTAACACCTTAATTACTGCTTCAATGAGGCCGCGATGAATTCATCGCGGAAACCAACGTGAGACAGAAAAACAAGTTACTAACGAAAAGCTTCAATGAGGCCGCGATGAATTCATCGCGGAAACGTACGATGATGAACAAATAAAAGAAGCTAGTGCGAGCTTCAATGAGGCCGCGATGAATTCATCGCGGAAACTTTGTTGAATACTGCATACATTTTCTTGCCAGCAATAGGCTTCAATGAGGCCGCGATGAATTCATCGCGGAAACGAGAGCTCATTGAACTAGTTGGTCAACCAACACTTGCTTCAATGAGGCCGCGATG
>JASHQE010000057.1 GCA_030037705.1 Acidobacteriaceae bacterium
AATTTACTGCGCATGAGCAAGCTGATTCCGATTCAGGCAAGGGCCTGAGCAAGGACAGGTGTCTCCCCACGGCGAAAAAACGCCCGGCGGAGATCAAAAAACAACGACGATCAACCTTCGTCTGGCGCGCGAAACGCCCGGACTGAGCCAGAAATCACTGAGACGCGGCTTTTTTCAGCAAGCTGTTTAGCCGTGCCGTAAACAGATCAAAATGCGTGCGGGCTTTAGCCCCTGAGGGATGGTTTCACGCAAACTGACCCACTACCGTGGCATGGCCAGCCTTCAACGCGCGGTCGCTGGATTTTTCTTGGAGCTTTTCTTAGCAGGGATGCGAGGAGCCTGAAAATTATGCCATGTCAGGTATATCAACGCCGATCCGGCAATCACGGCAGCCGACAGCCAGAAATGCGCGCGGGATGCCGAATGCGGGTTGGCATGAGGGAGGGTGCCCATCGACAACCAGAATGCAAGCCGGTAGATGCACTCGATCACGGCCAGTATCAAAATGACGATGCCGATTCCTGTCCATCTGGAACGCCTCGCTGCCATGGCAATTCTCCAAGCCGATGCAACGCCCTCTGAGTCGCAAATCTGCACATCGGCAATCTTGACACTCTCGTCTAGTCTAGCCTCGGTCTTTAACACCTTTTCGATTCCCTTTTCCACATCTTGTAACCCTCTCCGCACCGCGGCGTGCAAAGGGCAGATAAGCTAGGCTTGAATGCGAGATGAATGTCTGTCCGATCTGCGAAGGGATTGGCTTGGTCCGTGTCGTCAATGCGGCCGGAAAATGGGTCTCCCGCCCCTGCGAATGTCAGGAAGTGGAGCGATATCAACGGCGTCTGGAGACCGCTCGCATTCCCGAACGATATCGGCACTGTTCTCTGGATACCTATGAGACTGCTTTTAAAGGAGCCCATTCCTCACTTGCGATGGCTTTGATGAAGGCCAGAAAGTTTACCGAAGCCTACCCGCTGGAAACCGCGGGGACTGGACTGCTTTTTGTGGGCACCGCCGGGCTCGGCAAAACCCACTTGGCCGTGGGTGTGCTGCAGCGGCTGGTCCAGGAGCGCGGCGCGAAAGGACTCTTCTGTGATTACCGCGAGCTGCTCAAGAACATTCAGAACAGCTATAACCCGCAGGTGAACACCACCGAGCTCGAACTCCTCAAGCCGGTTTTCGCCGCCGAGGTTCTGGTTCTCGACGACCTGGGCGCGCAAAGACCGAATGAGTGGGTATCCGATATGGTTGCGCTTATCCTCAATACACGATACAACGACAAGCAAACGACGATTATTACCACAAATTGGCCCGATCAGCCGGCCGGAGCCGGCTTTCGGGTCGATAAGGAGGGTATGAAGCCAGCCAAAGCCGAAGAGACCCTCGGCGACCGTATCGGCGATCGTATACGCTCGCGGCTTGCGGAGATGTGCGTCCGCGTCGAAATGGCCGGTGAGGACTTCCGCCAGACGGTGAAGCGCGCCCGGTTTGGATGATTGTTACAGGTTTCTTATGGCCGCTGCCGGACAGGCACGCGCGCCAGGACTTCGGCTCGTTTCGGGGTTTGTACCGATATCTTGGTGATTGCAGTGGACACTGCTTCAATTCGCAACAATTCGTGAGAATCGGCTCATGCGAAAAATTCTGGACAAAATTCTGGAAATGATCAGTGGAGTCGCGTTGGCGGCGCTCTTTATCGCGACCGCGCTCGCCCTTTATGGTCCTGTGCGCCTGCCGGACCGCATTCCCACGCACTTTGACGTTCTCGGTCGTCCGGATGCCTGGGGTTCGTCACGTATGCTCCTGCTTTTGCCTGTTATCGGAGCTGCGCTCTACCTGCTCATGAGCTGGGTGGCCCGTTATCCATCGGCCTTCAACTTTCCGGTTCGCGTCACGCCGCGCAACCGGCAAAGGCTTGAAGGTCTGGCCCTGGGCATGATCGCATGGCTCAAAGCGGAGGTCGTCAGCCTCTTTGCATGGATTCAATGGACCGCGATTCGTGCAGCGCGACATCCAGGGAAGGGATTTTCGCCGCTGTTCATGCCCATCCTGCTGGTGGCGGTATTCGCTACCATCATTGCGCACGTTGCCGCGATGATCAGAGCCGGCCGCTTCTGAACGTCAGAATACCCACAGGCTTACCAGCAGCAACAGCATCGCTGCGACGGTCATGCACTGATACATCCGGTCCGCAGCTTGCCGTGACGTCTGAAAGTCGTCTGCCTGTTTCGCCGCCAGCGACGAGATTTGATGGGAAGTTTGCATCCTGGCCCGCCTTCCGAACTGCCCAAAAACATCAATCAAATATCAATTTGGTTACGCGCTTCTCGCACGTCCCAATCTCTTTACCGTTTTAGACGCTCATGCCGGCGCGGAGATGCACGCAATTTCGCACCGCAACAGAATGAATCCGGTGCCTTTCGTGGAATTCGCGCCAGTCGCGCTCAGGAGAAATCATCCACTCGCCGATGTTGAGGGTTTGTCTCCGCAACGAGTCCTGTCCTGCGCTCAAAAACGGCCCACTCTCGGTGTACAATTCCGCTCGTGAGCACTGGTCCGCTACTGGTTCGTCCGCCTGCGCCGGCTGAGCGCAACTGGCTTCCGATGGTGATTGCGGCTGCGATCGCCTTGGCCGTCGCTAGCTGCCTGTTTCTTTTTCTGGGGCGCGGCAAGACGGCGCCGCCCGTGACACCGATCTCAGCGCCAGTTGATTCCTATGCCCCAAACCTTCCGATCACGAATCTGTCGATGAGCGAGTCATCTAATCTCGCCGGAGGGAAGGTGACTTATCTCGATGGCCACATCGCCAACCGCGGCAATCGCACCGTAAACGCAATTTCGGTTCAGGTGCTGTTTCGCAACTACGCCCATGAAGTGGCGCAGAATGAAACCCAGCCGCTCATGCTCATCCGGACCCGCGATCCCTATATTGATGTCGAGCCGGTCTCGGCCGCCCCGCTCAAGCCGGGCGATGGACAGAACTTTCGCCTCATCTTCGATACGGTTGCCGATAGCTGGGACGGAGCCTATCCCGAGATCCGTATCATCCACGTGGACTCAAGGTGAGCAACGTTTATCTTGCAACGCTTACAGGGTAGAAACTACGCTTCAGGGCAAAAATTACACGATTTTCCTGATTACACACGTCTTCACCTTGCTGGTCGCGCAAGGTCCATGGAAACATAAATTCATGACTTTCAACTATTTACATCGATAGGTCACCCCTCGGCTCCTTTTGGCACCTTCCTTGCATTAGGAAGGGCGGGCAGCAAGAAACGCCCATCCCGCGGATGGTTTGCTTTTGAACCGCGTTCCAACGAGGGGAAACACTACAATGAGATTCAGTCCGAAAGGTTTTAGTTCCTTCCCGTGCCAGTGTGCAGGACTCGTCCTGGCTTCTGCTATTGCCATCCCTGTCTGGGCGCAGCAGGCGCAGCCGACAGGGGATTCCCAGAACACTCCTCCTGCGGCAGCGCAGCAACAGCCCTCCCCCGAGGCACAATCTTCGCTCAACGGGCCGAAGGAGGGGTTCTGGGGACACATGAACCCATTTGCACGCAAAAAATGGGTTCAGAAGCGGCTTGACCCAATCAATGACCGGTTAACCGAACTCGACCAGGTCAATGCCAAGAATGCCCGGGATATCAAGGATGTAGATGCCCGCGCGCAGGCCGGCATTCAGCAGGCTCAAGCCTCCGCCGACAAGGCAAACCAGGCGGCTATGGCCGCCAACAGCGAAGCCCAGACTGCCGGCAATACCGCGCAACAGGCTTCGGGGCACGTCGATCAGCTCAATACCACCGTAAGCGGCATTGATCAGTACCATGCGATCACCGATCTCGATGTTTCCTTCCGCCCCGGCACTACGGTGCTGACTGCGGACTCCAAAGAAAAGCTAGATCAGCTTGCCGCCGGCCTGACCGGTCGCAACGGTTACATCCTCGAGATGGAAGCCCACTCCCCGGCATCGGGTAGCGTCGGCATCCAGAGCTCCGAGCGTCTGGCTGACTCGGTCAAGCGCTATCTCGTCGAAGAACACCAGATTCCCGTCTATCGTCTTCATGCAGTTGCTCTTGGCAACGCGCAGGCGTCCACGTCTGGCGATGAAAATGCCAAGCCCATGCGGATCAGAAGCAGCAGCGTGCATGTCCGGTTGATGGAAAACAGTTTGGCGGCCCAGGCTGCAGCGTCACCCCAAAGCGCTGCTGCTTCGACCGGCGCGGAACGGCCGTAAGATCGCGGCCATCCTCCCCCGAGGCTCCGTTCCTGCGCCCAACGGCCACCCCGCCGTCGGCCGCCAACCAAGCTCTCGCAACGCGAGAGAACCAAGGCAACTTGGCCCCCGTCAATACGGGGGCCGTTTTTTGTCCGACAACGGAGTTTGGAGATGTGCCAGGTGACCTGCATCACGTAGAACGAGTAGATTGCGAAATAAACGGCTGGAACAGAATGATCTTTGACTTGTGTGATTTTGCCCCACGTGACCTGATGTCTGTTTTCCCGATCTGCGTATCAGCATCAAAAGAGAATTTGTACCAATGCTGAATCGCGGCTGAACCTTCGATTTGGTACAGCCGATAACTAAAGCAAGGAAACAGTCAACGCCGGTGTTGCCTGGCGCAGCATCGGATGAGGTAATCATCATGGCAGCGTCGCACTCATACCTCCCCTGCGCTCACCGTCCGGCCCTGCCTGGACTGGGCGTGCAGGCTGCGCCTATGCGCGTGAACCACTCGGAGTACATTCACCTGGTACTCGGCCTCCGCCGCGTCCTGCTGATGCTGGCCTGCCCGTCGCACCGCTGGAACTGGCCGCGGCCGATTCCCAGTGCCGAGCGGCCCGACGGGTATGACGCCCATCAAACCTGCTTCAAGTGCATGACGGAACGCTTCTACAACACGCGTACGCTGCAGGCCGGCCCGCTCTTCCGGCGGCTCACCCTCGGCTCAGAGGAGTATGTTCCCGTTCCTGTGGCTGTGCGCGCGGGGCTGCGCAAGAACTGGGAGAAACAGATCCAGCGGCTCCGTGAGTTCCGGTTGGAGATGAAGGCCATCTTGACCGCCCGCCGCCAGCAGGCCTAAAGCCTCTAAGGAAGGTCTGAATAAGGGGTGATTTTCCGTGGGTATGGCTAGGGCGGTGTTATTACGATGCAACGGGGAATGTGGCCGGCGGGGTAGGGGAAGGACCTGGTAGTGGTTCTGCTGGCGACGGGCTACGCAGCAGCAGTCATCAGGTGTTTGCGGGCGGTGAAGAGGTTGACCAGGGCACAGGCGGCGAACAGCC
>JASHQE010000058.1 GCA_030037705.1 Acidobacteriaceae bacterium
CGATTCTCGCCATCGGCGGCCTGCGTAAAGAGCCGGTCGTCCTCACCGACGCCGAGGGCAACGACACCCTTGCGATCCGCTCCATGCAGTATTACTGCCTCGGCTTCGACCACCGCACCATCGACGGCGCCGACGCCGGCAAATTCATGCTGGAATTCAAATCCGCAATCGAGAACTGGAATCAATCGCTTGGCTAGCGATCTCTGTCTAAATTCAAAAAACACACTGTCATCTTGAGGCGGATGGCTCAGGTTTGGGCGGTGATGAGTAGAGCATGATGATGGGCGCCCGGCTGCAGACCGATCATTCAAGCACTGTCATGTTGAGCAGAGTCCGCCGCGGCGGAAGACCTGGGGCACCCGGCAGAGCATCAGGATGGACATTCCCGCAAGTCTGTTATCGAAACCAGAACAAAAATAGCTTCAGAAAAGCTCTTTTGCGGCGATTTCACGTTTACGATACTCGTCGAGATAGATCGTCATGGGCTGTGACATTACATTGCGGTAAAGTCCCATCTTGAAGTAAAAGTAGCCAGGGCTCCGGTATCCTGTCGCGGCTGATTCGGAGTCGGCCGTGACTCCTCGGTAATCAATCACCTGCTTGCCATCGAGCCAGGTTTGGACGCGGCCGGTGATTTGTGGCGTAAAACGCACTCGAAAACGAAGATCGAGCCAACTGCCGCGGAGATCCCGCTTTTCTTCATACAAGACGACAGGTTTGTGGTCGATTTCTTGTGTGATGCGAAGGACGCCGCCGATGTAGCGGACTGCGAGCACCGGGCTGTCATCCGAGCATGGGGCAGACTCGCTGCCACAGTACTGCTTCCACTGCGCGACAACAAGACGCACGGGAACAATGGGAAAGTCCGGCGGCAGGTACATGCTCCAGGAGAACTCATAGGGAATGTCTTCGTGTGAAATGAGCCGGCGGTTCTCCAGGATCTCGTCGCGTTCGCTGTCTTGATCGCCGTTCCTTCCAGCCTCGAAGACATCTTGCGGTTTGAGAGTAATGCGGAGCGCACTATGTCCGGCGCGAACGATGGAAGACTCGATTGCAATAGCTCCGGGCGCAAAGCGCGAAGTCTCCCACATATCACCCAGGGTTGGGGTTTCAAAACCATCGTAGACGTTGAGAGGTGTTGAAGAAGATTGCGCATAGGCAGCTAAAGAAGAAACGCCGAGGAGAAAGAAGAGAGTGGATTTTTGCATGAGAACCTTCAACTTTTCCTTATGGCATCAAAGTAATGTCCACGTGGATTCACGATATCAGAACAGATTCGCAGAGTTATGGCGGGTTGAGCAGCTTGCTTTCCCAGGTCTCCCGCGGCAGAAGACCCTTCGACAAGCTCGGGCAAGCTCTGGGGCATCTAGCTGCGGAGTTAGGCTATCGCCCCATCGATCAACTTTCAGTTGCAGACCGATCATTCAAGCACTGTCATACTGTCATGTTGAGCGGAGTTGCGAGCGTTTTTTGCTCGCAACAGAGTCGAAACATCTGCGGTTCGTCTCGCAGCTCCACGGACAATACGCTCATCAAAGATGTCAAAGCAGCGTCGTTTCCAGCCTTGAGCTTCGTGAAAAGCAACCGCAGATCCTTCGACTCGTCGCCGCGGGCGACTCGCTCAGGATGACAGCGCTTGGGTGGGATTTGTGCTTTCCCAGGTTTCATCCGCCGCGGCGGACGAGACCTGGGGCACCCGGCAACTCACTTTCTTTCGCACCAACCGCTAACTTGCCGACCTGCTGACTCGCTGAACATCACCGCAACAGCGCCGATGCCGACCACAACACCGTCTCCTGGCCGTGGAAGTCGCCGGTGCGGCGCTTGCGGGCCAGGTAGTAATCGAGGCTGTTGAATTTGTTCGTGCCCTCGCAGACGTTGGTCACGTTGTCGTTCTGATCGACGAAGCCCGCGAGTGCGATCCATGCCTTGCGCGCGGCGGGGCCGTACGTGGCCGCATCCAGCCAGCCGTTCTTCACGCCCGTGATCAGTGCAAAGGTAAACATGCCGGAACTGGAGCTCTCTTCCCACGACTCCGGATGGTCGATCAACTGGCGCCACATGCCATCCTCGGCCTGATACTTCAACAGCGCGGCCATCATGAGCTGATAGCCTTTCATGATGCGGGCGCGCTGCGGGTGATCCGCGGGAAGATCGCGCAGCATCTCAGCCATGCCGGCCGCAACCCATCCATCGCCGCGCCCCCAGAAGAACGGCACATCGGGCGCGTGATAGAAGAGGCCGTTGGGCTGCTGCAGCTTGTCGAGATAGGCGGCCATTTCGTTGGCATCGCGGTCGAGATATTTTTTGTCGCCGGTGGCGCGATAGGCCTGCAGTTGCAGGATGGTCAGCATATACATATCGTCGATCCAGTAGCGCGTTTCGTGCGAGAGGCCGTCGGGGAGCGGGTTCTCCCACTGGCGGTCGGCGAATGTTAAACCGTAATCCAAATACTTTTTATCCTTTGTCTCCATGTAAATCTGCAGCGGCACGGTGCCGAAGATGGAATCGTCCACGTGATCGCGCTTGGGAATTCTGTTCGCCTCGCCGCCGCCGGGCATCAGCGTCTGGAAGCGCTGGATGAGCTCATCGCGTAGCTTATCGTCCTGCGTGAGCTGGGCAAAGGTCAGTCCGCCGTACCAGGTGCCGACTTCGCTGTATTCGATGGTCTTGTTCCCCTGGTGCGGACTGGTGACGAAGTGCTCGGCGACACGCTTGCCGACTTCCTGCGGTGCATCGCCTGCGGGCCAGTTGCTGAAGTAATCCTGCTGCGCCATCACGGAAACAACAGAGGCGGGCAAAAACAATCCCCAAGCTGCCAACTTCACGAGAATATTCATTATGATTCCTCTTCGAACAAATTCCTGCCAGTTCATTTGCCTGCAGACGATGATAGCGCCCGAAGGCCGGATGCGGCGGTGTGGAAACGGAGAAGGAATCATCGCGGCCAGCATCACAGAAGAGTGTAGCGGACGCGGATAATCCGGGCATCGGTCTGCCGCGCCGGAACACGCTTCGCGTATATTGATTGCGAGACGCATCGGAAATTGAGAGGTGCCGGATAGTTCTGCGGGTTGCCGCGGAGCCAGGCTGCTCCAGCGTCGAATGGTAAGGTGAATGCGGAAGTCCACAGAGTTGCGCGGAGCCGGCAAGACCACTCCACCCCGCCGGGGCGTCGCCTCGAGCGAAACGGCGCGCGAGATCAATCGCGACATTTTGCTGCACACGATCCATCTGCATCAGCCCGTGAGCCGGGCTGACCTGGCGCGGCTTACCGGCCTGCAACCGAGCACAGTCTCCGTGATTACGAGCCAGCTCATCGAAGAGGGATGGGTTTTGCCCGGAACACTGGGGCGCCTTCCGCGCGGCCGCCGGCCCACGTTCGTGACGCTCAATGACAAGCATGTGACGCTGGCGATCGATCTGAGGCCGGAAAACGCGAATCTGGCTGTGGTTGACATCAACGGAAAGATTCTCAGCCGGGAGACTGTGACCTACTCGGCGCAAAGCGCCTCGAAGGCCGAGGTCAGGAAGACGATCCAGAATATCGCGAAATCGGCGCGCTTGCTGCGCGCGGGCCTGAGCGATCGCATCTTCCAGGGAGTGGGTGTGAGCGTCTCCGGGCGCGTCGACCAGAGGACGCATCGGCTGCTTTTCTCGCCGAATGTGCCGTGGACGCAGATTGATCTTCATAGTGAGTTGCAGAAGCTTCTGGATAGCCCCATCGAGATGGAAAACGCGGCCAATGCCTGCCTCCTGGCGGAGCGGTGGTTTGGAAACTTCGGAGAAATATCCAACGTAATTGCGGTTTCTGTCTCGGAAGGTATCGGCACTGGATTGATGTTGGATGGGCGACTGGTGCGCGGACGCGATGACATGGCCGGAGAATTTGGGCACATGCCGCTGGAGGAGTCCGGACCCGTTTGCGGCTGCGGCAACGTAGGGTGCTGGGAGACCTTTGCATCGAACCGCGCCGGGTTGCGCTATTACCAAGAACAGGTGCAGGAGAGCCGGCTTTCGTCCTTTCAAGAGCTCCTCAATCTGGCCAAGGAGGGCGATGTGCGCGCCTTGCGCTCGATTGACAAGATGATGGCCTATCTGGCGCGTGGGCTCGCGATGCTCACGGCCGGCCTGGCGCCGGAGATGATTCTTATTGTGGGCGATTGCACGGCATTATGGCAGCGCGTCTGTCCGCAGCTCGAAAGCCAGTTGATCGCGAAATCCTTCACGTCGCGCACGCCGCGCGTGGTAGCGGCAATGGATGGCGATGCGGCGCGGCTGCGCGGAGCCGCAGCTCTCGTCCTGCACAAGGTGCTTTTCCGGCAGGCGGCTTTCGGGCAGACGGAAAACGGCAGCGCCATGCCTCCCTATCCACGGATCGCTGCTGCCGCGGTTTAATCTGCGTTTGCCTGCCGGCGTGTCGGTGTTTTATTCGGAACGCGAAACATTCTCCATCGGAAGCGCCACCTGCGGGAGCTCCGCAGTTTAATCCTCGTTTGGCCATCCTGGTTTCAGGTCCGACCGGAGAAGAAGTTCCCATCCCTCCAATAGCTATATTCCTTTGTATGCGTTTGTTCATTTCGAAAAACAAATAACTTTCTTATTGACAACGGTGGTTAGACCTCTATATATAGTTCGGAACTAAAATTTTCTCGCCGTTCCGCGCTCCGGCGAGAGGGGATGACACAGCAGCTTCCGAGGCTCGCATGGCAAATGGAAGCACAGACTGCGGCCGTAAGTTCGCGGACAAAAGGAATAGTCGGAGTTGCATCAAACGCAAGGATTTGGAGGTAACCAGTGCGCTATCATCAGATCGTCGATAGGCTTGCAGCCTGTCTAAAAACTTGTTTCTTCGTTCTGATTCTGCTGGCGGCGAGCACCCTATGCGCGCAACTCGCTGGCACCGGTAACATTCAGGGTACCGTTACGGATACGACCGGGGCGGTTGTCGCCAACGCCACGGTGACCCTTACCAACGCGGCGACAGGCGGCAAGCGGATCACGCAAACCGACGGGGCCGGTGTCTACCTGTTTCCCAATATCGAAATCACCACTTACAATCTGCAGGTTACTGCGCCCAGCTTTGAGACCTATCAGCAGACGGGCATCGTGCTGGAAGTGGGCAGCAATATCGCCATCAATCCGGTTCTAAAGGTAGGCGCGAAGGATCAGATTGTCGAGGTTCATGCGGACGCCCTTGCACTGCAGACCGAGGACAGCAACTTTAAGCAGACCATCGACCAATCGGATGTGCAGGAGATGCCGCTGAATGGCCGGGAGATGGCAGCCCTGATCACACTCTCGGGCGGCTCCAGTGTTGCGCCGAACGGCGACTTTACCGGCAGCAAGTATTCGTATCAGACCATCTCCGTCTCCGTTGCCGGCGGCATGGGCAACACAACGGAGTGGAAGCTGGACGGCGGCGACAACAACGACTACATGGCGAACGGCAACCTGCCGTTCCCCTTTCCCGACGCCGTACAGGAGTTCAGCGTGGAATCGACGGCGCTGAATCCTCAAAACACACTCCACTCCGGTGGCCTGGTGAACGTGGTGACCAAGTCGGGCACGAGTCAATATCACGGGTCGGCGTTTGAGTTCATCCGCAACAACTACCTCGACGCAACGAACTTCTTTGCATCCAGCAAGGACCAGTTGCACCAGAACCAGTTCGGCGGCACCTTCGGCGGTCCGCTGATCCCATGGAAGCGCAACAAACAGCTTTTTGCCTTTGCCGCTTATCAGCGCTGGCTCGAGACCTCCGCGAGTTCGGTGAACACGATGTACATTCCCACTGCGGCCAACCTGGCCGGCGACTGGTCCACGACCGATCCGCCGCCAGGAGCGGCCGCCAGTTGTGGGAACAGCCCAAAACAGCTCTATGATCCGCTCACCGGCGCTGCCATTCCTGGTAACGTATATCCCTCAAAACCGGTATATAACCCGGCCGCGCTGAAGTTGGACGCGTATCTGCCGACAAGCTCCACTTCGCCCGATGTAGCCTCCTACGATCCCAACTGCGGCACGGTGAAGTTTTCCATCCCCACGCAGTTCTTCGACAATCAGTTTGTCACCCGCGAGGACTGGACAATCAACTCCAAGAACAATTTCTATGCCCGGTATCTAATCGACGGTTATCAGGCCCCGTCTTTCTTTTCACCGACCGACATCTTGATCACGTTCCAGGCTCCTGGAAACTATGAGCGCGTGCAGACAGCCACAGCAGGGCTAGCGACCACGTTCACCCCAAACCTGATCAACAGCGTCCACGTGTCAGGCACGAAGCGGGTGGATATCCGCACCTCTGCGCCCGGCATCAATGGCAACACTGTCGGCATCGACATGTACAACCAGGTGTCCTCTAACTTGCAGGTCACGGTTGGCGATAACTTGCAGACCAGTCACGATTGGGCCTCCTATTGCGGCACCTGCTCGCCGGGCCATTTCAACGTTTCCAACGAGGGTGTCAGCGACGACCTAACCTGGGTACATGGCGCGCACCAGATAATCGTGGGCGGCGAGTACACGCGCGTCCAGTTTAATGAGGTGGCTGCGTACGAGGCGGATGGCCTCTTCGATTTCAACGGCGAATTCAGCGCAAACGGGCCGGCGGGCGGAAACACCTACGGCGACGCCAACCTCGACTTCCTCTGGGGCGCAATGAATGAATTCCAGCAAAGTCCGGAAGATCAGCTCGCGATCCGCGGACCGATTCCTAGCCTGTACGTAGTCGACACCTTCCATGCCACGAAGAGGCTGACTATTGTGGCCGGCCTCCGTTGGGCGCCGGAGTATTTTCCACACGACTATTTTGGCCGCGGCACCCAATTTAACATGAGCGACTTCCTGGCTGACAAATTCAGCACGATCTACCCCAACAACAATACTTCGGGAACGCCCTACTCGAACAGTGTTCCTCCGGGAATCCTGTATTACGGAGATCCCGGCATATCAAAATCGTTCACCAAAAATTCACTCGCGCAGTTCAACCCCAACTTCGGCGTTACATTTGATCCTTTCGGTGACGGCAAAACGGTTGTCCGTGGCGGTCTTGGACTGATCTACGACCAGGCCAACTTTTATACCAGCAACCGTTTGCATTTCAACGCGCCGTTCGCGACGGTCAGCAGCCCCAATATCAGCGGTCCCATCTGCTTCAGCGAGCCGTGGTTGGTGGGCGGAACGGGTAATGGTTGCGCTCAGGTGGGCGGCACGAATACCAGCCCCTATCCACAGCCGATCTTCCCAACCCCCGCCACCGCAAACTTCCCGGCTCAGGCCCAATACATCGAATTGCCCACACAGTTCCACGTCGCTGATACCCTCCAGTGGACCTTCAGCATCCAGCACCAGTTCGGCTCCTGGCAGGTGCAGGCCGACTACATTGGCAACAAAACCTCCAACATGCCCATCGGCACTCCGCTGAATCCAGCGGTTTATACGCCCGGAGTCTGGGGGCCAGGTGGAACAGGTTGCGGTTCGATCGTAACTGCCGGACCTGCCGCCGCCGCCGCAGGCACTCTCGGTGGCGGCCCTGTGGGATCGCCGTGTTCGACGACCGGAATTGCGAAGACCTCGACAACCCCGGCTATTCCGAATAATTCCCAAGCCCGCTTTGCGCTGGTTGAAGCAAATCCGGAGTATGGCAATCAGATTGGAGGCGGAGGCTACAACGGCAGCTTCGGCGGCACGGCCTCGACCACGATCAACGATACCGCCTGGGCCAATTACAACGGCCTGGTGCTGACGCTGCAGCACCGCCTTTCATCCACGTTCAGCATGTTGACCAACTATACGTGGTCAAAGTGCCTCAACATTGCCGATGCGGCAGGAGACGTGGCGGCGGTTTCGGAAGAAAATCCCTACAACCTTGCAATGGATTACGGGCGTTGCGGATCGGACTATCGCAACATCTTTAACACTACGGTGGTCACCAAGAGCGCCTTTAGGTCGTTTCACGGGCTTGGCGGTTACCTGATTAATGATTGGGAACTGGCGCCGCTGATTCACATCACCAGCGGATCGCCCATCAATGTTACGAGTGGCGCGGATATTTCCCTGACCGACATCGGCGAAGATCGTCCCAACTTGGTTTCCGGCGTCGCTCCCATCCATGAAGTAAAAATCTTGAATACAACGGCGACTCAGGCATCGCGGGGATACTTGAATCCTTTAGCCTTCTGCAGCGTAGCTTCGTCGTTCAACCCGTGCACCAATCCGGTTCCGAACGGCGCATATGGCAATCTCGGCCGGGATGCGTTTAGCGGCCCGATGTTCTTCCAGATGGATGCGCAGGTTTCGCGTATCTGGAAGATGGGTGAGAGATTCTCGCTCGATACGCGCTTGGAAGCCTTCAACGTGCTCAATCACCCCAACTTTGCATTAGGCAGTTCTGCTCCCTACACTGAAAGCAACCCCTCGTCCAGCACCTTTGGCGAGGTCACGGGCGAAGCGGGCGGCGTGGGCAACCCGGTAACCAGCTTCTATCAGCGACTTTTCCAGGGCGCAGTGAAGGTTATTTTCTGAGTGCGCGCCTGAAGGCAGGCTTACAACCAGCGGGGCGCCGGTTCAGTCCGGTGTCCCGCTTTTGTTTTGTATGATGGCTTTGCAAATCACCGCAGGGAGCGGAATAAGTTGATGCGGGTGGGAATCATCGGTACCGGCGCCATTGCGGGCAAGCACGCACAAGCTTATAAAAGCATCGGCTACCAGTTGACAGCCTGTACGGATCGCACGGCCGAGCGTGGCAGGAAATTTGCCGGCACCTGGGACGCTGCGTTTGTTGCCACGCCAGAAGAGCTGGCGCAGCGCGCGGATGTCGACTATCTTGATGTCTGCACCTTTCCGGCATACAGGCTGGCTGCGGTTGAACTGGGCGCAAAATATCGAAAGCATGTGCTGGTGCAGAAGCCAATGGCCGTCGATCTCGAAACGGCCGCGCGCATGATCGGCGTGGCGCGCGATGCGGGCATTCAGCTTGGCGTGGTGAGCCAGCATCGCTTTGACGACTCTGTGCTGTTTTTGAAGCGCGCCGTCGATGCTGGGAGGCTGGGAAAAATTCTCCAAGCCGACGCGTACGTGAAGTGGTATCGCACGGCCGAATACTACGCGCGGCCGGTGAAGGGAAGCTGGGCCGGCGAGGGCGGGGGCGCGCTGATCAGCCAGGCCATCCATCAAGTGGATGTGCTTCTGCATCTGATCGGCGCAGTTGAGGAAGTCTTCGGATATTGGCATCTTGGCGCGCTGCACAAGATCGAATCGGAAGACCTGATTTGCGCAGTGATGCGTTACGCGTCGGGGGCGACGGGCGTGATTCAGGCCGGGACTGCGCTTTGGCCAGGATATCCGGAGCGGTATGAGGTCCACGGAACGAAAGGTAGCGCGATCCTTACCGGCGATCAACTGACCACATGGGATGTGCGCGCCGATTCCGGCGAGCCGGCTCCGCTTGCACAGCAGGCAAAATCCGGCGCATCTGATCCGATGGCGATCGCATTGACGCCATTCGAGCGGCAATTGAGAGATTTTGGCGAAGCTTGCCAAGCGGGAAGGCCTGCCGCGTCGTCCGGCATCGAAGGTTATCGCGCGCTGCAACTGGTGCGAAGCATCTATAACTCGTGCAGAGAGGGAAGAAAAGTGGCGATCGACACGCAAGCGCCGGCGAACCAGGCAACATCTCTCAGAGGCTGAAGCCCGATCTTGGGCGATATTGCCCGGCATGTCTGAAGAGAAATTTCGCAGCAGCTAACGCCGCTAACTGGCCTCTTTACCAGTCCGTCAACGTGCCATCCAGCTTGCGACTCACAGGAAGGTAAGCGCGCTGATATGGATATTTTTCGGCGAGTTTCTCGTCGAGATCGACGCCGAGCCCTGGAGCGTCGCCAGGAAACATGTATCCGTCTTTGAAAAAGTAGTGGTGCGGAAAGACCGCATCGGTCTCGTCCGCGTGCGGCATGTGCTCCTGAATGCCGAAATTGTGAATCGCCACGTCAAAGTGGAGCGCCGCAGCCATGCAGACAGGAGAAAGATCGGTGGCGCCATGAAAGCCGGTGCGCACGTGATAGAGAGCTGCAAAATCGGCTGCCTTCTTGAGAGCCGTGATGCCACCGCCGTGCGTGAGCGTCATGCGCAGGTAATCGATCCATTGATTGCGGATCAGGTCGTGCGCGTCCCAGATGGAATTGAAGACCTCGCCCACTGCAATCGGTGTGGTGGTGTGCTCGCGGATGATACGGAAGCTATCCTGCAACTCGGCGGGCGTGGGGTCTTCGATCCAGAAGAGGTGAAAGGGTTCGAGCTCTTTGCCGAGGCGTCCGGCTTCAATGGGCGTGAGGCGATGATGGCAGTCATGCAGCAAGTGCAGCTCTTCGCCGAACTCCTCGCGCACGCGCGCAAAGAGCACGGGCACATGGCGCAGATACGGCTCTGTGGCCCAATCCTGTTCTGAAGGCAGGCCGCGCTCTGCGGGTTCGTAGCGGCCCGATCCCTTGGGAACGCCATAGACCGTGGAAAGGCCGGAAAAGCCGCTCTGCACGCGGATGGCTTTGTAGCCCAGCTCCTTGTGATGCGCAACATCTTCGAGCGCGCGATCGATGTCCTTGCCGTTGGCGTGCGCATAGACCATGACACCTTCGCGACTCCTGCCGCCGAGCAGGTTGTAGACGGGCGTGTTGAGCGCTTTGCCCTTGATGTCCCACAGCGCCAGATCGATGGCTCCGATCGCGGCCATCGTCACCGGTCCGCGCCGCCAGTAGGCGCCCCGGTAGAAATACTGCCAGATATCCTCGGTCTGAAACGGATCGCGCCCGATGAGGCACGGAATCAGATGATCGGAGAGATAGCTGGCCACGGCCAGCTCACGCCCATTTAATGTGCCGTCGCCCAGGCCGTAGATGCCTGCGTCTGTTTCGATCTTCAGCGTAAGAAAGTTCCGGCCGGGCGAGGTGACGTTGATGTAGGCATTCGTGATCTTCATGCGGGCGCGCTCCTTCTAGCTCGATTCGCGATGGGCTTGTGATCGCGCTCTACCGGTTAACGCCACTGGCCAGAAATCCGCCGTCGACGGCGAGCACTTCACCGGTGACGAACGACGCCGCTTCAGAGGCCAGAAAGATGGCGGCGCCGGCCAGTTCGCGCGCTTCGCCGAAGCGGCGCATCGGCGTGCGCAGAAGCAGATCTTCGCCGCGCGGCGTGCCGCGCACCATCTTGGCGTTGAGCGAAGTGGGAAAGACGCCGGGCGCAATGGCATTCACGTTCACGCCGGTTTGTGCTAATTCAATTGCGAGCACTTTTGTGAACGAAGCTACGCCAGCTTTGCTCGCGCAGTAAGCCGCTACGCGGGCAAAGCCCACAAATGTGCTGAGTGAGGCGATGTTGATGATGCGCCCGTACCCAGCCTTCTTCATGGATTGTCCAAAGATCTGGCAGGAGCGCATCGTTCCGGTCAGGTTGGTCTCGATCACGCGCGACCAGTCAGCCTCCGCGGCTTCCAGCGTATCGGCGTTGTAGGTCATACCGGCGGCGTTGACCAGGATGTCGATTTTACCGAATTCGGCGAGCGCTGCATCGTGCAGGGACTGGAGAGAGGTGCGGTCGGTTACATCGCTCGTGACGCGCAGCGAGCGCCGTCCCACGGCTTCGATTTCGCCGGCGGCCTTCTGCACTTGATCCATCCGCCGTGAGCTGGCGACAACATCGGCTCCGGCTCCAGCCAAGCCAAGAGCAATGGCATGGCCCAGCCCGGTTGTGCCGCCGGTCACAACTGCGACCCTGCCGCTCAAGTCGAACAGATTTTGTGTCATGTTTTGTGTCATGGCGAAAGTCTTGTTGTGGGAAATCCTATGCGAATCCCGTTCCCACGTGTATCGATTCTCAAAAGATTCACTGTATCATTTTCTCTCCAATTGATTCGAGTCACGAAAGATATGGGAACCCCGATTAAGAGGTCGAAAGGCGCGGCCCACACTCAGATACGCCGGCTTGACACGGGCCTCTTCGCGAGAATAAATTCGCGCCGAACAGAAAATAGTTCACGCATCGCATTGCGAGCAGATTACGCTTGAGGTGTAACCAAGGGAGACTTCATGACGATGACGAGACGCGATGCGCTGGCCGGATTGATGGCTTTGTCTGGCGCACTGACAGAATTGCCTGCGGCAACTGCTGCCGACGAACCGCAACAGCCGATTCTTGGCCCCACGGTCTTTCATTGGGACGAGATGAAGCCGGAGAAGAACGCCGTCGGTTCGCATGCGCAACTCTGCCAGCAGCCCACGGCCACGCTCGATCAGCTCGAGATGCACGTGAGCACGCTGAACCCCGGAGAGATGTCCCATCCGCCGCACCGGCACGTGAATGAGGAACTGATCATCCTGCGCGAGGGAACGTGCGAGACGCTCTCAAACGGCACCTGGGTTCGCGTAGAAGCCGGCTCGGTGGTCTTCAACGCATCCAATAGCCTGCACGGATTCCGCAACGTCGGGGCTTGGCCGGCTGTCTACCACGTCATTAACTGGAGCCCGAACAAAGACATAGAAGGAAAGAAATAGAACAACCAATTCCAGGCTCAGAGTTTTTCCCAAGGCCCCGGTTCCGGGGCCTTTTTGATGCCTGCAGATTCCCGTTTTGACAATACCTTGCGCATTTTTTGATCAAATTGATCATTTTTATTGACAATCCGATCAATGTTGAACTACTGTTAATTTCCGGCAAAGAGTTGCTCTTCTGCCCATTGTCTCTATCGGCCTACAATTCCCTAGCGATAGCCAGACCCTGAACGAAAGCAAACATCAGCTTCGAGCACGATGGAAAGATCTCAACGAAAATGCGCGACCTTCGGAGGCCCGATGATTGGTCGCATCCACCCTTTTACCTGCCACCCAAAGGAGGGGATCGTGAGAAAAGGGATCAAAATCAGCCTAGCAATTACGTGTGCAAGCATTCTCGGCCTTGTGACGCTCCTGGCCACCCAATCGCTTCAGGCGCAAAACGCCCAGGGCACCATCCAGGGCAGGGTAACCGATTCATCCGGCGCCGCAGTCACTGGAGCCACGGTGACCGTACGCAATGTGGATACATCGGCTGCTGTGGATCTCATCACCAATTCCAACGGCGACTATGTGGCGCCCGCGCTCAACCCGGGCAACTATTCGGTTACGGTGCAGGCCGCAGGATTTGACCAGCAGGTCTCCAGCAAGCTCGTGCTGGAAGTGCAGCAGATCCTCCGGCAGGACTTCCACCTTACGGTGGGAAAGGTAACCAACTCGATCGAGGTCACGGCCGACACGCAGATGCTGCATACCGATGACGAAACCGTCGGCCAGGTAATTTCTGCGCAGTTGATCGAGAGCCTGCCTATCAGCGGGCGCGACTTCACCAACCTGATGATCACCAATGTAGGCACCAACATCACGCCGGGCGGCTCGGGAGTGGATTGGGCGTATCACGGCCTGAATCAGGAGTACGAGGAAGTGAGCCCGGATGGTGGTCAGGCGCAATCGACCAGCTACAGCGTCGACGGCGTGTACGATGCCGACGCGTTCTTCAGCGTGCCTATTAATATTCCGAACGAGCTGTCGATTCAGGAATTCAAGATGATGAACGGCCTCTATGGCGCGCAGTACGGCCAGGGCGCAGCGCAGGTGAATGTAGACGTTAAGTCGGGAACCAACAGCCTGCACGCCGCGGCGTACGAGGCTCTGCAGTCGGAATGGCTGGAGCCAAACGACGCATACACAGCGGCCCAGAATCAAGCCACAGGGAGCAACGCTCCTTTGCGCTCGCCGCTCCGGCAAAACCAGTTTGGCGGCATGTTGAGCGGCCCGCTGACCATTCCTCATATCTATGACGGAAAAAACCGCACCTTCTGGTTGGTCAGCTACGACGAGGGTCTCTACAACAAGGTGAATAGTCCGTGCACCACGTGCACCGCATGGGTGCCTTCGGCGGCGGAGATCAGTGGAGATTTCAGCAACTGGCCGTTTCCGATATACGATCCGGCGACTACGGTTCCAAACCCGAACTACAACGCCAATCCTCCGGCAGGCTATTACGGGCCGAACGCCAGCCCCATCATCCGCACGCAGTTTCCCAACAACCAGATTCCGTCGGGCCGCATCGACCAGATCGCGGCTAAGATCGCCAAGTTCTGGCCGGGCCCTAACATCACGAGTTGTTCCGAGTCACAGCATATCCTTAATGACTGCATCAATTACTCGGCCAGCACTAAGACCACCAAGAACCAGGGCATCGGCACGGTGCGCTTCGATCAGTACATGGGCACGAACGACCATATTTACTTAACAGGCAACTGGGGCATCCTTACGCAGACGAGCACCAGCATCGCCTACGGCCAGGGAGGTCAATTGTATGACCGGCCCAAGCTCTTTGGCGGCACGTGGACGCACATCTTCAACCCGACGACACTCAACCAGGCTACGCTCGGTTACACGCGCAATCATTTCCTGACCGGAACGGACACGGCATACGGCCCGAACCTGTCGGCCGAAGTGGGACTGGTGAACACGGCTCCCAACCCGGTGACCTTCGATCTGCCGTTAATCACCTTCGCGAACAACAATTACTACCAAAGCTTTGGCGGCGGAGAGCCGACCACCTACGCCGATAACATCTACCAGGGCGTAGACACGCTGACGCTAGTACGCGGCCGGCACACATTGAACTTCGGCATCGATTTCCGCCGCACCCAGTTGTTCGAACTGGACAACTACGATGGGACCGGAAGCCTGAATTTTACCGGGGTTTACACGGCGTTGGTGCCGTCGTACGCAGGGAGTTCCTATGGGGGCAGCGGAGGCTTCAGCCCGACCGCTCCGTATCAGGGAAATATGCTTGCTGACTTTCTGCTGGGCGATACAGACGGCGCATCGGCCCCTCCGCCTTTGGCAACCGACGATTACATCCTGTGGGGCAACAACTGGAATCTCTTTTTCCAGGATGACTTTCACGCCACGGATCGCCTGACTCTCAATGGCGGCCTGCGCTGGGAGCGGCCATACAATCTGCATACCGCGCAGGACGACGGCTTTGCCTTCAGCTTTGCAAACGGCGGCCAGATCGTTTGGGCAAATTGCAATTTCACCAAGCCTATCCTCACTGCCGGCGGCAATCCGAACCTCCTGCAATGCGGCGCGAGCAACACGTTGACGCCTATCGACAACAAGGATTTCGCACCGCGCGTGGGCTTCGCTTACCGCGTTCCGGGTACGGAAAAGCTGGTGGTGCGTGGAGGCTTCGGACTGTTCTATGGCCTCTATAACCGCTATTACGACGGCAGCCAGTTCGACAAGGACTCGCTTTACAACGAGCTCCCGGCTACGATTCTGACGCCAACGGGGACGGAGTCGCAATCGAACGCGCTCGTGAGGAACATGTGGCCGGCGCCGGTGAACGCGGATCAGCTCTTTGCCGTGCCCGGCTGGGAGGCTCCTCTCTCCCAGGTGAATTGGCCCACCAATCACAATCCCTACGATGAGCAGTGGTCGCTGGGCACCGAGTACGCGCTGAAGCCCACGCTGATGCTCGACATTGGATACGTTGGCGGACACGGCCTGCGTCAGCCCAGCCAGGATCTGCTCGGCGCCGCCACGCCCCCCACGGTGGCCGGCGATCCATGCAATTCGTTGGTGGATATCTCCCAGGCTGCCGGAACCTCTTGTGCGACCGACCCTAACTTCCAACCCATCGACACGCGCGAACCTTACCCCAACATGCCGCCTTACCTTTACGGCAATAACAACGGCTTCCAGTCCACATACAATGCGCTGCAGGTTCAGCTCATCGAGCGCGAGACGCACGGGCTGACCTATCACGTAAACTATGCATGGTCGAAGACCATGGACCTGACGTCGGGTATCAGCCTTATCAACGGGGAGCCGGGCCTGATCCAGAATCCGCACGATCCATACCAGGAGTACGGGCTTTCGGCCTCCGATCAAACGAACCGTTTGACGGCGACGTATGCCTACGAGGTTCCCAGGAACGTGTTTCACCTGGGCAGCGCATGGAACTGGCTGGTGGCGGGATGGACGACCAGCGGGATTTACCAGGTGGCCAGCGGTTTCCCGTTCGCGATCTACGGAGGAGAGTCCGTCGATCAGATGACCTCGAACCCCGGATGGGCGTTCCGCATCCTCGCTAATTCCACTTACCAAAATTCGAGTGGATTCAGCAAGAGCCTGACCGAATGGTTCGACACCTCCAAATACTCGGCGCCGCCACTGGGACGTTACGGCAACACCAACAAGAGCCCGGAGCGTACGCCTTACTATACGAATCTGGATGCCAGCTTTGGCAAGACAACTCACTTCACCGAGCATCAGGCGTTGATGCTTCGCGCCGATATCTTCAACCTTGGCTCAAACTGGCACTCCAACGTGAACGAGCTGGATCCGGACACGACCGTCGGCGATCCCCACTTTGGATCGCTGGTGAACACCACTTACGGTGCGGTCTCTCTGTATACGCCATACACGATGCAGATCACGGCGCAATATAGCTTCTAACTTGATTGGGCTGCCTGAGGGACTCCTCTCAGGCAGCCTTGGTGTGTTTTTCACAATTATGTCAATCGCACTTGAGATTTGTGTCGATTCGGTGGAGTCGGCGGTTGCGGCGCAGGCGGGTGGCGCGGAGCGGGTTGAACTGTGCTCGGCGCTGCGCGAAGGAGGCATTACTCCCAGCGCTGGCTTGCTGCGGCAGGTTCGCGCGGCATTGACGATCGACGTGTTCACGATGATCCGCCCGCGCGGCGGAGACTTCTGCTACACCGCCGACGAGTTCGACGTGATGCACGAAGACGTGATGGAGGCGCGCGCCATGGGAGCTGCCGGGGTTGTGCTCGGCATTCTCACAGCCGACGGCAAGGTGGACGTTCGCCGCACGAGCGAGTTGGTTGCTGCGGCGCGGCCGATGCAAGTGACCTTTCATCGCGCGTTCGATGTATCGTCGGACCTGACGGAAGCGGTCGAGGATGTGATTGCTTGCGGCGCGGACCGCATTCTTACTTCGGGCGGAGAGCCGGATGGAATTCGCGGCGCGGCCTGCATCGCGCGCCTCATGAAAGACGCACGGGGCAGAATCGAACTGGTGGGCGCGGGCGGTATCCGTCACAGCAACGTGCAGGAGTTCGTCCGGGCTACGGGCGTTCGCGAGGTCCATGCCGCCTTGCGCGCGCGCATTACGAGTCCGGTGACGTTCTGGAATCACGCCGTCAGCTTCGGTTCGCATCCGGACGGGCTGGCCCGCTATATTGTCCGCGAGGAAGATGTCCGCAAGCTGCGAAGGACATTGAATACGGCTGCCGCTGGGAACGGCAGGAGTCTCGTACAATGACCGGAAGCCAATGTCTTCGAAAACCGACAAACGCGCCAAGGACATCTTGAGGCTGCTGCTGCGCCACGGCAAGACCTCTGTTGAAGATCTCACCGCAGAATTGACTGCCTCACCCGCGAGCATCCGCCGCGATCTGACGCGGCTTGAAGAGCAGGGATTGGTGTACCGTACGCATGGCGGTGCCATGCTCACCGGCAAGGCGGTTTATGAGCCGTTTCGTTTCGATGCATCGTTTCACGTCCGCGAGGACCGCTTCACCATGGAGAAGCAGCGCATCGCCCACGCAGCAGCGGCGCTGGTAAAAGAAAACGAGACCATTGGGCTCGCCGCCGGCACGACGACGACGCTGGTTGCGCGGCAGCTCCAGCAACGGCGCGGCATTCATATCATCACGAACGCGGTGAACATCGGTATGGAACTCAGCTCGGTTACCGCGCTCGATACCACGCTCACGGGCGGCGCGATGCGGTGGGCCGGAGCCTTTTCGCTGGTAGGGCCGGCAGCGATTGAAACATTGAATATGTTTGTGCTCGATCGCTTATTTCTGAGCGTCACCGGCGTTGACCCGGAACGCGGAGCGACAATGATTGAACCGGAAGAGGCCGCGGTTTTCCGGGTTATGGTGCGGCAGGCGCGGGAAGTGGTCGTAGTGGCCGACTCCAGCAAGATGGGCATGGTCAGCCCGGCCGTCATCTGCCTGCCGCGCGAGATCGACCTGCTGATTACGGACGACGGCATCTCAGAGGAAGCCATGAACGCGTTCACTGCAAACGAAATCAAAGTGCTCGTCGTCTGAACGGGACTACTGTTGCGCATTGCGATTGGGCAGAGCGCTCCAGATCTCCGGATCTTCGGTGCCCAATACCCAGGAACAGAAACCTTGCAGTCTGCGATCGGCCGCAAGCTGATAACGGTCGCGAAATGTGCGCAGGTCGGTATAAAACACCCATTCGCGCATCTGGTCGCGATAAAAATAGAAGAATGCAGTGTGATCGCCGGCGTCCCAATCGAGCTTTCCTCCAAATGCGTTGGCAAGCTGCAGCGCATCCGGCGCGCTGATGTAGTCAGCGGAGAGATTGGGATGCTCCTGTCCGGTTGTCTTGTCCGTAGTGGGTTCGCCGGTGTACCAGTGATAGCCGTAAAGCGGGATGCCCAGCGAGAGCTTCTCCTTGGGAACAAATTGCAGCGCATAATCAAGATTTTCGAGCGTCCACTGCCAGCCGCTCACCGGTCCGGGCATGGTCCAGCGCGTCTGCTGATCGTAAGTCATCAGGCAGATGAGATCGACGGACTTTGCCAGCGCCGCCAGGTCATACGCGCCGCGCCAGTCTGTATAAATCCACTTTGCGAATCCGCCTTCGCCGGGATAACCGGGAGCGTTGGGCACGGTGGCGATGGTCAACTGCAGGCCAGCCTTGTGCAAGGCATCGGCCGCGCGGGCAACAACGGCGCTGAGGCCGTCACGGTCAAGGTAATCGAGGTTCTCGAAGTCGAACTGAAAGCCTGTGTAGCCGTGCAGCTTGGCTTCACGCAGGAGGGCGTCGATCATGCGTTGCTGCGCTTCGGCGCTTGTCGAGAGATCGTGAAAGCTCTTCTTTCCGAAGAGAGCGAGGATCGGCATCACCGGCAAATTTTCGCGATGAGCCGCATCGAGCACCATCGGATTCGGCGCGCCGGTCACGAGCCCATTGTTGTCCACCTTATACCACGTGGGCACCAGCAGATCGATCTTGCCGGAGTGCGCCAGAAAGGAGCGGATCGAATCCGGGCCATCGGTCATATAAAAGAGCGCAACCGGCCTGGCAAACGCGCCAGCGGCGAACAGGAGAATTGAGGCAAACACAAATCGGGACCATCGCATGCAACCAGCATACTTGGATCGGATTGCTTTTGGATCAGGTTTGGATCAAGGTTGGGCATGTTCGAGCGTGTTGAGCGGCGTGGACGTCTGGCTCAAATCGTCTGTGCCCTGGAGCGAATCGGTTGCTGTGAGGCGTGATCCGAGTGCGTGCGCGAGATCGGGAAGATCGTAGTGCAATGCCACGCCGGGGATGATGTCCTCCGGCGCGCCGACGGGCATCGGGGCGTCAAGCAGGCTCTGGTAGCTTGTAAGCACGTGATCCATGGTGATGTGACGCAGCCGGCGGTCGAGCGCGGCGGCGTGCAGCAGCACCAGGCCCATGTGCCCGCTGCCCACGGCGGTGATGCGCGCGGGATCAACATCGGCGCGGCTCGCCAGAAAATCGGTCGCGCGGATCACGTCATCGGTGCGCAGGCCAACAAGAGTGCGGCCTACCAGATCGGCACGCAAACTGAGCAGATAAAACGGCCCGAGCAGCGGCGACTTCATATCGTCTGTGCCAGGCGGCGAAGGACGCGGCGTGAGAGCCAGAACGAGGTTCCCTTGCGCGGCCAATGCATCGAATTTCGCTTTGTTGGCACGGGCAATGTCATTGTCAGCGTCGATTGCATTGGGAACCAGAAACAGAACTGCCGGATGACGGCCGGCTGCGTCAGGAACGGCAATTTTGCCTTGCAGATCAAGGCCATCGCTGGGGAGTGCGATCGGGCCGCTCTTCGCCTTTAAGAGCTCTGAGCTGAATTTTGCCGAGCCGGGCTTTGCTTCGGCGCCCGTCTCCTCACGAAGGGTTGCTACGAGCTTTTCCCCTGCGAGCGGAACGCGGTTTGCGGGAATGATCTGCGCGGCGCGCTTGTGATTCAAGGTGAAGACGGTTGCGCAACCGGGAAAGCTCGTGGAGACCTGACCGGTCGATGTGACCTGAAACGCATCTTTAGGAAGCTGCGCCATCGCGTTTTGCGGACCAAATGCGAGATAGGCCGGAGGAAGCACGGGATGATCCGCATCTGCGCCGGGTTCGAGATTGCGGATGAAGAAGCTCAGAATATTGCCCATGATGGGCCGCAGTGCGCCATGGCCGCCGGGGCCGGTAATGAACTGGAGCCGGGCCAGCGGCGAAACTGTGTTGGTTGTATCGGCATTGAGCGCCGGTCCAGTGGGCGTAGGCGGCACAGACGGCGGCGCGTCGCCCGCCGGAGTTCCTGCGCTTGCAGGATCGAAGAGCGAGTAGAAGCGGCGCGCTTCGATCACGGTGCTGCGCGCGCCGGCGAAAGGAAACATATCGGAGTACGTGGCGATGACGGCATAGGGGCGCGGCGCGGCCAACTCGATCCAATCAGGAAAATCCAGTCCTGAAGAGATGAAACGCGGATTGGATTGTTCCGCGTCCTGCGGACCAAGCGCGGGTAAAAGCGCGTTGAAGGACGTGGTATAGCAGGCCACGCCCACGGCGGCAAGACGCGGATCGAGCGCGCCGACGAGCGCCGTCATCGCGCCCCCGCCGGAGCAGCCCATCGCGCCGATGCGGTGGGGATCGACTTCGGGGAGCTGGGCGAGATAATCGATGCCGCGCATCGAGTCCCACAGCACGTAGCGGGCGAAGGTATCGCCGATCAGCATGGGCTGCAGACTGGCTTCACCGTGCTCGCCGGTTGGGCGCGTCGCCAGAGACGAACCGGGCTTCGCAGGATCGGGATATTGCAGGCGCTCACCCTGTCCGATCGGGTCATAGGAGAGCACGACGAAGCCATTGAGAGCGAAGAGCGCGGCCGTACTCGCGTCACCGAGCTTGCCGGTTGCGCCGTGGCCGGGCGTCAATAAGATGGCCGGATGTTTTTGTTCTGCGGTCTGACCACTGGGAAGGTACAGCAGAGCGGTTACAGGAAAGTTGGGCTGGCTTTCGAAAAGCACCTTGCGGATGATGAAACCGTCGGCCTGTGTTTCTCCCAGTACCTTTGCATTCAGCGGCGTGCGTTCCGGCACCGTTCCGATCAAGGCTGAAATCTGCTTCCGCACCCGCGCCTGGCGGGCTTCGGCCTGTGCACGGGTGTGGATCGCAGCCACGGAGGCGGCACGTTTGGCTATGTAATCCGATGCGATTGCATCGAGATACCTGTCAAGCTGCACACGGCCGGCATTGACTGGATCGTCTGCGCGCGAAGCAGGCGCGGCAGATGCGCGTTGGGAGGGCAACGGAGCCTGCGCAGCCATACCTGCAGCGAGAGCCGTCGCCAGAACAAGAACAGCGGCAAAAAGGAATTGTTTCATGACATTGCCTTCATACCTTATTGGCCGTCAGTGGTGCAACCACTCCCCACCCCAGGTCCAATACGGAAACAGCGCCGGCAAGACACAAAGATTGGGAAAAGCTATTCTGTCTCACAGGATGCGGCGTATCCCAAGGAATCTTTTTCGCTGGTTGTTCGATTCCCGCCACGGCCCCCGAGGCCGGCTGATTCCGCGGTGGATCTTTTTGCGCGCGCTCGCAGCCATCTATTTTTCTGCATTCTATTCGCTTCTGTTTCAGATCAACGGCCTCATCGGCCCTGAAGGCGTTCTGCCTGCGCAAAAATATCTCGCCGCCATTGCGCAATCACTGGGCGCCATGCGCTACTGGTACGCGCCATCGCTCTTCTGGTATTCGTCGAGCTCTGCGGCATTGATGACGGTCACGTGGGTTGGCCTCATTGCGTCGGTCATTGCTTTTCTGAACGTGTGGCCGCGGCTCAGCTTCGCCATCTGCTTCGTATGCTTTCTCTCGTTTATCGGCGCGTCGAGCGTTTTTTCAAGCTACCAGTCGGACGGGATGTTGCTCGAAGCCGGATTCATCTCGCTCTTCTTTGTGCCGCGCGGCCTTTTGCCGGGATGGGGAGCAAGCGATCCGCCCTCGCGGGCCAGCCTGTTTCTTCTGCAATGGGAATGGTTTCGCATCTATTTTGAATCGGGCATGGTCAAGCTGTTGAGCGGCGATAAGGAGTGGCGCAACTTCACCGCGATGGACGAGTACTATCAGAACGGACCATTGCCCACATGGATCGGCTGGCACGTCGAGCACCTTCCGCACCGGTTTCATGCTGCCACGGTTGCCGGCACGCTCGCGCTCGAACTCGGCCTGGTCTTCCTGCTCTTTTTCCCACGCCGTGTGCGGTTGATTTGCTTTTTCATTGTCACGCCGTGGGAGATCGGCGTGATTCTTACGGCCAATTACACATTTCTCAATTACCTGGTGCTTACCCTCGGCTTCCTTTTACTGGATGACGGATTTTTGCTGTGGTTTGTCCCGAAGCGCTTTGCTCCGCCGCGTGAGCCGGAACGAAGCGAGAAAATCGAGCAGGGCATCGATCAGGTTGAGGAACGGCCGCTTTCGATTCTTGCTGCTGACGAGGAAAGCATCGTTGCGGCCGATCTTGAACCGCGCCGCCCGGCCCGTACCCAGCCCGCGTGGCGCGAACGAATTATGGGGCACTGGAATGCGCTGCATCTGGCTTTTGCAGCTGTGATGCTCTCCTGGATTGCTTACGACACAACCGCGGAACTGATCGGTCTGTCCTTCGGCCACATTCCCTTGCCCACGGCGCCGATCGCCGCGCTCGAGCCTTTTCGCATCGCCAACCAGTACGGACTCTTCGCGGTCATGACGCGCGGAAGGTACGAGATCGAATTCCAGGGCTCGAATGACGGCAGTAACTGGATTGCATATCCATTCCGCTACAAACCGCAGGCGCTCAATGAAGCACCGGGCATCTACGCGCCCTATCAGCCGCGCTTCGATTGGAACCTCTGGTTTGCTTCTCTGGGCGACTGGCAACAGAATGAGATTGTTCCGCTCACCGAAGAGCGTTTGCTTGTGAGCAGCCCCGCCGTTCTCTCGCTTTTCAGGAGCAATCCTTTCAACGAAACGCCGCCGCGCTATGTGCGCGCGGTGTTATGGCAGTACTGGTTCACCTCATCTGAAGAAAAGCGCAGGACAGGCGACTGGTGGCGGCGCGAGTTTCTCGGTCTGTATGCACCGGAGATGACAATGACGGCTGATGGCGATATTGCCGTGGTGCAATGGCCGAGCGAATTACCGCCGCACGACTGAAGGAACGAATGCTCTCATGAAACGTGCCTGCGTGATCGGTTCGGGACCCAACGGGCTTGCTGCGGCCATTGTGCTTGCGCAGGCGGGATTGAGCGTAGAGGTATTTGAAGCGCAGGCCGAACCCGGCGGCGCCGCGCGTACACTGCCGCTTACACTGCCTGGCTTTTTGCACGATTTCGGCTCAGCCGTTCATCCCTTGGCCGTGGGATCGCCGTTCTTTTCGTCCTTACCGCTCGGCGATTACGGGCTCGAATGGATTCATGGCGATGCGCCGCTTGCGCATCCGCTGGATGATGGCACGGCGGTGGTCCTGGAACGCGATTTGGGCGATGCGGAACGGGTTCTAGGCGCAGATGGCAAAGCGTGGCGGCGGTTCATGCAGCCCATGGTGGATCACTGGAGGCAGTTCGCAGAGGATGCGCTTGCACCTGCAGTTCACGTCCCGCATCACCCATTTTTGATGGCGCGGTTTGGTCTGGCCGGCATCGGATCAGCACAAACATTGGTCCGGAATCACTTCTCTAATCCACGCACCCGCGCAGTTTTTGGCGGATTGGCCGGGCACTCCTTTCTTAGCTTCGATCAGCCCTTGAGCGCTGCGATCGGCCTGATGTTCGGTATCACCGTTCATGCCGTTGGCTGGCCGGTTCCGCGCGGCGGCGCGCGCGCGATCCCCCATGCCCTTATTGGTTACCTCGGAACTTTGGGCGGAATGGTGCATACGTCGCGCCGCATCGATGCGCAGGCGCTGCGCGAGCTGAACTGCCTGCTCACGCTTTGCGATGTTACGCCGCGGCAGTTGATGACAATTGCCGGCGACAGGCTTTCTCCAGGTTATCGCCGTTCGGTGGCGCGCTTCGAACATGGTCCTGGCGCTTTCAAAGTCGATTATGCACTCTCTGAGCCGGTGCCCTGGCGCGCAGCAGAGTGCCGCCGCGCCATTACGGTGCACCTGGGCGGCACATTCGAAGAGATTGCCGCATCAGAGCAGGCCATTGCACAGGGACGCGTAGCGGAACGCCCCTTTGTGCTGGCGGCACAGCCCTCGCTTTTTGATCCGGCGCGCGCACCCAAGGGCAGGCACGTGCTCTGGGCCTACTGTCACGCGCCTAACGGTTCGGCCGTGGACATGACGGAACGCATCGAGGCGCAGATCGAGCGCTTCGCGCCCGGATTCCGCGATTGCGTGCTGGCGCGTCATGTCTCATCACCCGCGGTGCTCGAGTCCATGGATGCGAATCTCGTGGGCGGAGACATCAGCGGAGGAGCCATGAACATGCGGCAGCTTCTCTTCCGGCCTACACTGCGCTCTTACTCTACAGGCGCACCGGATCTGTACCTGTGTTCGGCCTCCACGCCGCCTGGCGGAGGAGTGCATGGCATGTGCGGCTATCACGCCGCCAAGCTCGCCCTTCAGCGGATGAAATAATTCAAACGGACGTGAGCGCATGCAAAGAGAGTGTGGCCGGCCTGTGGCCAGACGACCGCTGCGCGATCGCGAAGGAGCAGGATGACGGGCATCGAGCAACAGGACCTGGGGCAACAGTTCGCAAGCGATAACTACGCAGGCATTTGCCCGGAGGCATGGCAGGCTATGGAGGCTGCCAATCAAGGTCACGCCGTGGCGTATGGAGACGATCCGTGGACAGCACGCGCCGCGGATGCCTTTCGCAGATTGTTTGAGACGGACTGCGAAGTTTACTTTGTCTTTAACGGCACAGCGGCAAATTCGCTGGCTCTTGCTTCACTCTGCCAGTCCTATCACGGCGTGATCTGCTGTGATCATGCGCACGTGGAGACAGATGAATGCGGCGCGCCGGAGTTCTTTTCAAACGGCTCCAAGCTGCTGGTGGCGGCCAGCGCTGCGGGTAAGCTGACGCCGGATGCCATTCACGAACTGGCAGCCAGACGCCAGGATATCCACTATCCCAAACCGCGGGTTGTCACCGTTACGCAATCCACCGAGACCGGCCGCGTGTATTCACTCGATGAACTTGCCGCGATCTCCGAAATGTGCAAGCGGCACAAGCTTTCTCTGCACATGGATGGCGCCCGGTTCGCCAATGCCTGCGCGAGCCTGGGGTGTTCGCCGGCGGAACTCACGTGGAAGAGCGGCGTCGACGTGCTTTGCTTTGGCGGCACCAAGAATGGCATGGCCGTAGGGGAAGCGGTACTATTCTTTGACCGTGCGCTCGCCATGGATTTTGATTATCGATGCAAACAGGCCGGCCAGCTTGCGTCGAAGATGCGCTTTCTTTCAGCGCCCTGGGTGGGAATGCTGGAGAGTGGAGCGTGGCTGCGCAACGCGCACCATGCAAATGGATGCGCCCGTCGCTTTGCCGCGCAGATTGCCGGAATTCCTGATATTCGTCTTGCACAACCGGTGGAAGCGAATGCGGTCTTTATCTCCACATCCGATGCAATCCTCACGCGTCTGCGCACCCGCGGCTGGAAGTTTTACACTTTCATCGGCGGCGCGGCGCGATTTATGTTCGCATGGGATACCGATCCGCTGCGCGTGGATGCTTTTTGCCGCGATCTTAGAGAGTGCGCAGCCCAGGCAGGTTAATCTACTTCGGGCTCCATGGACGAAGTAACATTCAAATTAGAACGGTGAATAAGTTATCTTAAACGGTTGTTGCCGTTTCTTCTCTTAGGTTTCCTACATCGTGAAGAAGAAGAAAGATTTCCACAAAATTTTGGGGGTTGTTGTACTTTCGTGTCATTTTTTTGCGGGTAATTTGTTTGCAGAGTAAACATCGTTGCGGTTATGGTAATTCGAGGTGACGGTTAATTCCTTTATCATGCATTGACTTACCCCGCTTTGACTTGACCGTTTGCCGAAGCCACCGGAGGGGACCATGGGAGTAGCTGAGATTCTTGCTTCAATTGATCGGGAGATTGCACAACTTAAGCAGGCGCGTGCGCTGCTTGCCTCGAACTCTTCAACGAGTGGGACGAAAGCGGGAGCACTTAAAGGGCCTGTAATCAAGGCGGTGGCTGCGAGACCTGCGAAAAGAAAAAAGAGAACGCTTACCCCTGAAGGGCGCAAACGCATTGCCGAAGCGCAGAAGAAGCGCTGGGAAGCTCACAAAAAGGCCTCCGCGTCCACGCAGAAATAAGTAGATCCTGTTTACGTTAGATCCGGCGTGCGATCTAAAAACCTTCTGCACCAAGCCGCTTACGGCAAAACTAAAGTTACTGTGCCCTGTTTCTGATGGTTGCAAGGGCGTCGCTCCCTGTTGGTCGCATCAACTTGGGTTTCGCGGCTTTGGAATACACCAGCTCTGGTTTTGCTATAGCGCGGTAGGTCAGACAGGTTACTGCTATGGAGATACCCACTCGCGTGACTTGGCTGAAGTGAAGATGGCTTCTATGACCGCCATATTGGCGATCGAGTCTTCAAGGCTAACAGGAACCTCTTTATCTTCATAAATAGCTTGGGCGAAGGCATCGCCCTGCATTGTGTATTGATCGGCGACGGGAAAGTTCTCTATCGTGATGCCACTGCCCGACAAGTCACCGGTGGAATCGAGAAATAACCGCGCGGGCCGGTCGATGGGCGCATTGAAAGGAATCTCGATCTCGATGCGTCCGCGCGTGCCGAGGAAGTTCATCTTCTGGTAGGGAATCAATTGTGTACTGCAGGTAAAGATCGCGTGGCCGGCAGGAAATTCGAGAATCGCGGAAGCAAGCCGGTCCGTGCCTAACTGTGGATCGCGGTCGAGCGTGGCCACCACGCGTGTGGGTTCCTGGCCGAATGCGTACCGCGATGCGTGAATGCAGTAGCAGCCGATGTCGTACACGCCGCCGCCGCCCGTTTCCACGCGGTTGCGGATATTCGCCGGATTAATGTTGAAATAACTGAAAAATCCGGTGATGGAGCGCAACTCGCCCACGCGGCCTTCCTCCAGCAATTCCCGCAATCGCAGCCATTGGTGAAAGCTGCGGATCATAAAGGCTTCGCAAATTTTTACACCGGTGCGGGCGCGCACGTCGAGAAGCGTCCTCGCCTCCGCCACGGTCATGCTCAGCGGCTTTTCACAGAGCACATGCTTGCCGGATTCGGCAGCCTTCGTCGTCCATGGCACGTGCAGCTGATTGGGAAGAGGATTGTAAATCGCATCGATATTGGGATCGGCAAGCAGTTCTTCATACGAACCGTACGCCGTGGGAATATCGAGCGCGCGGGCTGCTTCTTTCGCTTTAGCCAGATCGCGCGAGGCAATGGCCGCAACCGTAGTAAGCTGCCCGCGTTGCATCGCGGGGATCACTTTCTTGAGACCGATGTTGGCGGTGCTGAGAACTCCAAAGCGCAACTTTTTGGACATGCACGCATGATACAGCCGCCAGCTTCCGGCCGGTTCATCCGTCAAGATGGCTCGCAGCCATTTCGCCGCAGCGCCTGCGCGCAAAGCCCGCGACAGGTAAACTAGAGACAGGACCTTTCCCGCCTGGATTTCCACCGTGCATCCACTCCTCGCCAATTTGAACCCGGAACAGCGCGCGGCCGTGGAAGCAACCGACGGCCCGCTGCTCATCCTGGCCGGCGCGGGCTCGGGCAAGACACGCGTCATCACCAGCCGTATCGCATGGCTGATCCAGGAGAAAGGCACCGCTCCCGATTCAATCCTGGCGGTTACGTTTACCAACAAGGCTGCAGCGGAGATGGGCGAGCGCGTCGAGCGGCTGCTCGGTCATACGTCCCTCGCAAAACCACTGATTGCTACATTCCACTCGCTCTGTGTGCGTATTCTGCGGCGCGATATCGAGGCATTGCGCATCGGCGATCAGGGGCTCACGCGCAGCTTTGCAATCTTCGATGAAAATGATCAACAGGGTATTGTGAAGCAGATCATGCGACGCATGGGACTTGACACCAAGCAGCTTACGCCGCGCACCGTGCTGGGCCGCATCTCCTGGGCCAAAAATCACATGGTTGATCCGCAGGAGTATTATCTCGGCTCCAAAGACCCGAACAGCGAACGGATCGCCCACATTTTTCAGGGCTATCAGGCCGAGCTAAGAAAAAACAATGCACTCGACTTCGACGACCTTCTGCTCGAGGCCGTCCGGCTGCTCAAAGCATCAAGTGAGGTGCGCGAGCGCTACCAGCGGCGCTATCGCTATCTGCTTATCGACGAGTATCAGGACACAAACCGGCCGCAATACGAACTGATGAAGCTGCTGGCAGGCGAACACAAGAATGTCTGTGCCGTGGGCGACGAAGACCAGAGCATCTATTCCTGGCGTGGAGCCGACATTCGCAACATCCTTGAGTTCGAGCAGGACTTTCCCAGCGCGCGCATCATCCGCCTCGAACAAAATTACCGCTCCACGCAAACGATCCTCGAAGCGGCGGGAGCGGTGGTGGCCAACAATCTTCGCCGCAAAGGCAAAAAGCTGTGGACCGACCGGCAGGGCGGCTCGCTGATCGGCTACTATGAAGCGCCGGATGGCGAAAATGAAGCGCTGTTCATTGCCGACAAGATTCAGAGGTTTCTGCGCGATCAACTGGACGCGTCGGAGACGCAGGATCCTGGCGCAACGGGCCACTGCGCTGTACTGTACCGCACCAATTCGCAATCGCGGCTGGTAGAAGAAGCTCTGCGCCGCTACAACATCAGCTATACGATGGTGGGCGGCTTCAGCTTCTATGAGCGCGCCGAGATCAAGGACCTGCTGGCCTATCTGCGCCTCGTGCGAAACCCCCATGATTCGATGGCCCTGCAGCGGATCATCAACACGCCGGCGCGCGGCATTGGCAAGACGACACTGGAGACGCTGGAACGGCTGGCGCTCGAAACCGGCAGGTCAACATGGGATGCGCTTGGGACAGCGATCCGCGAAAAGCTGATTCCGGCGCGCGCGCTCATGGCGCTCGACTCCTTCCGCCGGCTTATCCTCGATGCGCAGGCCATGACGGATCCGGACTTCGCAGGTAAGCTTGCAGCGGATGTAGCCGAATCAGAAGCTGAAGTGGGTGATACGGGCTTTACCTTTGGCGCGAAAGAACCGGCAGCAGGGCAAAAACAGCAAGTGGAAGAAATACTGGAAGCGGCAACGGATTTCAATTTCGGCGGCAACGCAGGCCAGCTTGCGCTTCTCGACCCTTCGCACTTTTCACCATTCGCAGCGGAGCCCGCGCAGCCATTTCTCAAGATGCCGCAAAAAGAGGCCAATTCCGCAGCGTCAGAGAATCCGGGCCAGCCTGATCCGGATTTTGGATCGGACCCCGAAGAGGCCGGCGCAAATGCAGCGGCCGGAGAGGTTCCGTTTCGGTCTCCAGGCGACGCGGCCACGTTGCCCGAGCTGATTCGTTTCCTCATCGATCGCACCGGTTACATCAAAGCCCTTGAGGCGGAGGGTTCGCCCGAGGCCTTCAGCCGGATTGAAAACCTGAAAGAACTGGCCAACGCCGCGCACGATGCTGAAATTCGCGGCGAAACGCTGGCCGATTTTGTCGATCACGCCGCGCTGGCCTCCGACACTGACCAGATCGATCCCAACGCGCGCGTGACACTCATGACACTGCATGCAGCCAAGGGCCTGGAATTTCCGCTAGTCTTTCTCGCGGGCCTCGAGGAGGGCTTATTCCCGCATTCGAGAACGCTCAATAATCCTGAAGAACTCGAAGAGGAGCGGCGGCTCTGCTACGTGGGCATGACGCGCGCTATGAACACGCTCATCCTCACCCGCGCGCACTACCGGCGGCGCTATGGGAATGACGCGCCGGAGATGAGTGTGCCTTCACGATTTCTTGAGGAGGTCCCACCGCACCTCATCGAAAGCCTCGGTAGCCGCAGCCCGGCGTGGGCTACGCCGGCGTACGGCTCGGGCTATGGGTCAAGCTACAACCCAGGCCGTCGTTCTCCGGATGACTTCGAAGGCCGCCATTATAGCTACGAAGATGAGAGCCAGGAAGCGCATTCACCGGCCGCCGAGCGCGCGAAGGGCGGACGAGGCGCTTCGAAACCATTCACCGCATCACCATTCACCGCACCGTGGATGACGGGCGCGAAGGCTGGTTCTTCAAGCCGCGGCTCTACTCCAAAGGGCAAGAGCGCGGAAGCAGTGCAGGCGCCGGGCTCGATCGAGAACATTGCGCGATTCTTTGGGGGAAAGGACGGCGGGGCCAAGCCGGGAGCGTTGGCGCGGCCGGCGATGGATATTCCCCAGCCTGCCGGAGTGGCGAATCTGAAAAAGGGCGAGCGCGTGCGCCACGCGAAGTACGGCGAAGGCACTGTGCTGATGCGCGAGGGTGAGGGCGAAGACGCCAAGCTTACGGTCCTCTTTCAGCGGCACGGCATGAAAAAGCTGATGGAGAAGTTTGCGAATCTCGAGAAGATCTGACTTCGGCCGTCCTGCTTGCGCTCACTCAGGAATGGCCAAGTTGGCAGTTCAATTCCTGTTATCCTAAAGATCGAAATCCGCGATGAGCGGAAACGAAGAAGAGATTCAAGGGAAAGAGGTTATACGTGGCCGATACCACCAAGATCAAAGATAAGGCGGAACGCAAGAAGCTGAAGCGAGCGGCTCGCAAGAAGGCGGCTCCGAAGGCAAAGCGCACCACCCCGCGCGGTTCGAACAAGAAAAAGGTGAAAAAGATGGCGCGCGGCCAGTCGAAGCGTTAACAGCCCAGCGCCTCATCAAGATTCCGGATGCACAGGCAAGCCGCATCCGGAATCGTCTCCTCCCCCCAGTGCACGAGCCTGTATGCTGTGTGACAAAGCCGCCGTCGCGCGGCGAGTCGAGGAGAAACTCTCTGCCCAGCCAACTGCTTGCTCGCAAGTCGATCGACAAGCTTATCCGGGACTCGGAAGACCCCGAGCACTCGCTCAAAAAGACCCTCGGGCCGTGGTCGCTCACTGCGCTTGGCATTGGCGCGGTGATCGGCTCGGGTATCTTCACCGTCATCGGTACCGCTATCTCCGGCGAGCAGTTCGATACATCGAGCGTCCTGAACACGCCGCTGGCGGATTTCGTCATTCATCACATGGCCATGGCCGGACGCCCCGGCGCGGGACCGGCCATTGCGCTTTCGCTGGTGCTGGTGGCCATCGTCTGCGCGCTCACCGGCCTCTGTTACGCTGAACTGGCCTCGATGATTCCTATCGCCGGCTCGGCCTATACGTACACCTACGCGACACTCGGCGAGCTGATCGCATGGATCATCGGCTGGGATCTGATCCTCGAATACGCCGGCTCCAACATGACGGTCAGTGTGGGGTTCGCCGCGCACGTTGTCGATCTGCTCGACTGGTTTGGCCTGCATCCGCCGGCGACCTGGATCTCGCCCGCGTATCTGCCAGACGGCCTGCAGGATCTGGCCGGCAACTGGATCTATCATCCCGGCTGGCACTTCGGCTTCAACATTCCCGCCTTCCTGATCGTTCTCATTCTTACGGTCATTCTTGTCCGCGGTATTCGCGAGTCGGCCTCGACGAACAATGCCATGGTCGGTCTCAAACTGGTGGCGATCCTCATCTTTATCTTCGCCGTCATCGGATTTATTCATCCGGGCAACTGGCATCCCTTTATGCCCAATGGATGGTCGGGCGTGCTTACCGGCGGCTCAATCATCTTTTTCACCTATATCGGCTTCGATTCCGTATCGACCGCAGCCGAAGAATGCCGCAATCCGCAGCGCGATCTGCCGTTCGGCATCATCGCCACGCTCGTTGTCTGCACAGTGCTCTATGTGGCGGTCGCCGTTTGTTTGACAGGGCTTGTGCCGTGGCAGTCGATGGTCGGGGATGCCGCGCCTGTGGTCAACGCACTCAAAAAGCTCTCGATCCTGCCGGGCGGCCATCCTTTGCACTGGGTCCGGCTGGTGGTGCTCTTCGGCGCCATGATGGGCATGATCTCGTCGATTCTCGTCTATCAGCTCGGCCAGTCGCGCGTCTGGTTTTCCATGTCCAGAGACGGGCTTCTGCCGCGCGTCTTCAGCTCAGTGCATCCGTTCTTTCGCACACCGGCCTTCTCAACCTGGGTCGCCGGATTCGTGGTCGCTATTCCTTCCGGGTTATTCGATATCGGAACGCTCGCCGACCTTTCGAACATCGGCACGCTCTTCGCCTTCGTGCTCGTCTCCATTGGCGTGATCGTGCTGCGCTATCGCGAGCCGGAGCGCAGGCGCGGATTCATTGTTCCGGGAGGCCCGATTATTCCCGCGCTCAGCGTGATCTTTTGTTTCCTGCTCATGGCCGGACTGCCCATCATCACCTGGTATCGGTTCATCATCTGGCTGGTGATCGGGCTGGTGATTTACTTCTGTTACAGCCGTCATCGCTCCGAGTTCGCTAAAACCCCGGTACACTCAAAAGATGTTGGAGATCGAAAGCTTCATTCGCCGACTGCCCAAGGCTGAACTGCATCTGCATCTCGAAGGGACGATTTTACCTGCCACTCTCGTCGAATTGAGTGCACGTCACGATGCGCGGCCCATCCCATTGCCTGAGGCCGAAGCGCTCTACCAGTTCACGGATTTCACCGGCTTCATCGAGGCATTCAAAGCCGTCACCCGTTTGCTCAGCGGCCCCGATGACTATGAACTGGCGGCGTGGCGCATGATGCAGCATCTTGCCGAGCAGGGCGTGGTGCACGCCGAGGTCTACATCTCGGTGGGCGTAATTTACATGTGGCGGAAGCATGATCCAAGCTGCTTCGAGCCGATCTTTGCCGGCCTGGAGCGAGCACGCACGCGGGCTGAGCGCGAGCTGGGCCTCTCGCTTTACTGGATCTTCGATGCCGTGCGCCATTTCACGGTTCCTGAGGCGGAGGTCGTCTTCCGCAAGGCCGCGCAGATGCGTGCCGAGTTCCCCGCGATCATCGGTATCGGCCTGGGCGGGGATGAGCGCCAGTGTGGTTCCGAACCATTCCGCGCGCTGTATGCCCAGGCAGACAAGGCCGGCCTGCGCCTTACGAATCATGCCGGTGAGACCACCGGTCCCGAGGCCATCTGGGAGGCGCTCTCGATCGGCTCGGAACGTCTGGGGCACGTGCTATCGGCGATTCAAGATCCGGCCCTGTTAGAGGAGTTGAAAGCCAAACGGATCGGGATGGAGTTGAATCCCACCTCAAACGTGCGCACCGGCGTGTGCCCGTCGTTTGCGGCGCATCCTCTGCGCCGGTATTTCGATCTCGGGCTATTGGTGACGGTGAACTCCGACGATCCTGCTTTCTTCGGGTCCGATCTGGCCAACGAGTACCTGCTCGCTCACACGGAGCAGGGCTTCAGCCGTGAGGAACTCCGCCAGCTTGCGGCTAACTCGATCCGGGCCAGCTTTCTTCCTGAGCCGGAAAAGAGCGCTTGGCTCGCCCGCATCGATACTTTCGTGTAAACCAATGACTCCTTAGGCGTACCACGCTTCGGGGCTGCTTCATTGATTCTGCGGTATCATGAGGGCAACAGGAGGCTGTGGCATGTCAGTGGAACCCGATGTCCCCCAACCCGCTGAAGAGGCCGTAGCGCTTGAAAAGGGCGAACGGAAGGTGTTGCGGGTGATCACGTGGTTCTCGGCAGGTCTGGCTGTGGCTGCGCTTGGCATCTATGTGGGCGCCGAGTTGCGCAGCCGTGCGCGGTTCAAGAGGCGCACACCGTACGATTTCTACTCGAATGCCGGCGAGCAGCAGACGAACGAATTCGGCGTCGGAATCTGATCAATCCCTCGCAGCTATTTCAACCGTGAAGAATCCCTGACGATCAGTTCGGGTTCGAGAATCAGGGTGCGCGGCCGCGCAGAGGGTTTTTCCAGCAGTGCAGTGATCATCTTTGCCGTGCGCTCACCGATTTCCTTTGATTTTTGATCGACACTCGACAAGGGCACCTGAAGTTTGCTGCTGTAATGAAAATTGCCGCAGCCTACAATGGCCATATCTCTAGGAATGCGCAGTCCTGCTTCGATGGCCCGCACCATGGCTCCCACGGCCACCGTATCGTTGAAGCAGAAAACGCTGTCCGGGCGCGGCTTGAGGGCCAGCACCTCTTCCATGGCCCGCTTTCCCCGCGTCTCGCCGTCGGAATCGGAGGCCTCGCCACAGGAAACAATGTAATGGTCCGGCACGCGCATCCCATGCTTCTGGAGCGCGCCGCAGTAACCCTCGGCCCGGCGGTTGCCTACATTGGTCTCTGGTCCGCGGATATGGGCGATCCGCTTGCAGCCCTGCGCGATCAGATGCTCCACCGCCAGTTCGCCGGCGCGCAAATCATTGACGCCGATAAAGTGGGAGGAAAATCCCGGAAAGCTCCGGTCGATCAGCACCAGCGGCACGCCGGCCTCGCCGACCCGGTTCAGATGCTCTGGATTTTTCTGGCAGGAAGCGACCACAAAACAGTCCAGATGGTGGGCCAGCATGTGCTCGATCTCGTCCTGCTCAAGCTGCGGATCGCTGTCAGAGGAGGAGACGACAAGGAAGTAATGCTTCTTTCTCAGCATGGCCGCCAGGCTCTTGGCGATTTCGGCAAAGAAAGGATGAATCAAGTCCGGCACCACAAGGCCGACGAGCGAACTCTTGCCCGTGACCAGGCTGCGGGCCATCAGGTTCGGGCGGTAGTTCAACTGCTTCACCCGGTCCAGAATCTTTGCCTTGGTCTCTTTCGCGATATCCGGCCGGTCCCGAAGGGCTCGCGAAACAGTGACCACCGAGACCCCGAGTTCATCTGCTATATCTTTGAGCCGTGTGACCATACGGAAAGCATATCCAATCTTACCAATCCTTCGTGCCGCTGAATTGCCTGGACCAGCAAGGATGAACCTCGTTTTATAAGAAACTGGCGCAGAGTGCGGGGTTAAGGCCGTTCTGTGGGCATGTATTTGCTGGTATCTTTGGCTTAGTACAAAGATACCAGCCCCGATCCGCGCAGAAACCGGGGCTGTTACCGGCGGTCAAAACGATAGTTTGCCGGATAGTTGCACAATTCTTTGCGTGCTGGCGGTACTTGTGATGACGCCGAACCCAGTCACATTGGTGGTCGTTCCCGGATTCCCCAACACCGGATGGTTGAAGGCATTAAAGGCTTCTGCTTTGAGGCTGAAGCTCAGTTGGTCGTGGATGGGAAACGAACGCTGCAAGGCCGTATCGAAGTCCCAGTAGAACGGACCCTGGAACGGATACCGGCTCATGGTTCCATAAGTGCCCAGCAGCGGGGTGGTGAAAGCGCAAGGATTAAACCACTGCGCCGCGGTCTTCGTTGATCCCGTGGGCGCCGTACATAACGGATTGGCCGCGACCGACCCGCTCTCAAACGGATTAGAAACCTGATCGGCCCGTTCGTAGGTCGAGGAGTTACCCGTCAGCGCCTGATCGCCGCTGACTGTGATCTGGTATGCCTGGCCCGACCGCGCCGTTACGATACCGTTCCACTGCCAATTACCGATTACATAATCTGCGATCCGGTTTCCGGTGGAGAACTGCCGGCCCGGCCCGAAGGGAAGATCATAGACAAAGTTTCCGGTAAACATCTGTGGAATGCTGAATCCTGCCGGTCCGCGGCTGGATTTTGGGTTATACGGATCCTGGGGTACGCCGCCCTCCACGCCGAAGAAGCCATCGTCGCCTTCCACCAGCGTCTTGCTCCAGGTATAGGAGACAAGGTACGAAAGCCCATGGCTGTACGAGTGTTGCAGTGAAGCCTGAAGGGCGTTGTAGGTGCCGTTGCCGCCGGCATGATCCCAGGACTTTTGCGGGACCGCATAGGGGAAGGGCTGTCCGCTCACGCCAGCCGCCATGCGCGCATTGAACGAGGCGTAGCCGCAAGGATTGCCGCACGGGGTGCCGGTGTTGTAATAACCACCGATGTCCAGCCGGTGCGAAGCTGAGCCTACATAGTTCAGGCTGAGGATGGTGTTGGCGAGGACCTGCTGCTCGATGCCCAGGTTGTACTGCTCGGAGTATGGATTCTTCCACAGCGGATCGACCATGTAGTTCACGTTCGACGACCCCCATGGCGTCGCGGCCGGCAGGTTGCCTGGATTAGCTGCGAAGGGGTTCTGTGCGGAGACGTAGATGCCGCCGGCCTGCGGAGTATTGGTATTGTTGATCTGCAAGGTTCCCGTATCCGGCCAGGAGCCCTGGTAGTTCTGCGGCATCTGGATCAATGCCGACCAGTTATCCCAGAAGACCCCGAACCCGCCGCGCACGGATGTGTTGTTATTGACGCGATAGGCCCATCCAAAGCGTGGACCGAAGTTCATCTTGCTGCCGTGCAGGATTCTCGCGTCTTTGGCCACGACGACGTCGGCCGGCAGGGTTGCGCTGGGCAGGCAGGGCGCATGGCCGCGCACGCTGCACAGCGGCGGCAGTTGCTGCACGATGTAGAGGCCGGTGTTAAAGTCGGGATCGCCGGTCTCGATGCTTCCCTGCAGACCCACAGAAGCCTGAGTTCCATACGCGGGAATCACGCTGCGGTCATAGCGAAGTCCGTAGTTGACCGTCAGCTTGGGATTCATCTTCCAGCTATCTTGGATGTAGATGCTGCCGATGCCCCCGGGGCGCTCCGTGATCAGCACGTTGCGCTTGGCCTCGCTGTTGGGATAGTCGAGCAGGAAATCCAGCAGGCCAAAGCCAGACTGCCCGCTGATGTTCGTCACCGAAGCAGGCGAATCGGCGTTCTTGGGGAAATTGCCTGTCGAGGCGCCGCTGAAGGTGACGGTTCCCTGGCGGACATAGGAGGTATAGTTGTCCTCGTCCCAGCCGCCGCCAGCCTGGATTTGATGGTTGCCCCAGATCTTCACCACGCTGCCCGACCACTCATGGATGCTGGCCAGGTTGCTGGAGGGGCTGTTGGTCTCGCCGCCGGAAAATCCTCCGGTGACGGTTTGCGTCACCATGAGCGCGACGTTGCCGACGAAGTCGTCGCACATGTCGGTAGAGCAGCCATAGGTCTGCCACAGGCTATGGTTGTTGAACTGCGTAATCGAGGCATACTTCACATGCGATCTGGCGTATTGCACCTGCATGGATGTCGTCGGGCTGAAGACATGGTTCCAGCTTACGCCGTACTCCTGTGCCGGAATCTGCGTAATGCTGAAGAGCGTAGGCAGCGTGCTCGGCGTGGTGATCTTTTCCTGCCATCCCGAGTAGCGCGCGAAGATAAAATCTTTGTTGCCGAGGTGCTCGTCGATTCTGCCCATGTAATTATCCGTGGGCTGTGTCGTGGGCGCGGTGATCAGAAAGTTGTCCACGGTATAGGGATACCCTGAAATTTGGGACGGCCCATTGCTTCCAAAGATCGCTTTGATGAAGGCCAAAGCATTCGGATTGAATTCCGAAGTTGGCACCTGATTGCCGGGATAGAAGGGCCGGTATGGGCCCGATCCATAAAGGCCGCCCGATGAGGCAAAGTTGCCGCCCACCGTCGGGTCCCACAGTTGGCAGTTGCCGTTATCGGCCTGCGTGTCGGTGGCGTTGCAGGTTCCGTTTTTAGTTACGCCAGTTGAACCGCTGCTGAAGTCGGCATAAGGCAGATTGGTCGAACCGCCAAAGGTCGATTCACCCAACTGCGCTGCCGTGGGAATCAGGATCGGATTGCCATTTGCCTTGGTATAGTGCGTGCCTTCGTAGCCAAGCTCGAAAAAGGTCTTGTCCTTGCCATGATAGAGGTGGGGAATATCAATCGGGCCGCCTATCTGCCCACCAAAGGTATCCAGGTGGTAGGAGGGCGGTGCGGTGAAGAATGGTTTCGCGTCAAAACTGCTGGTGCGCACGAACTCCCAGCCGCTTCCGTGGAACGAGTTGGTTCCTGATTTGGTGGCGACATTGATTACGCCGCCGATCACGCCGCCATACTGTGCATCGCTGTGCGAGTTGATCTTGAATTCCTGGATGGTGTCTACGATGGGCGGCACGGCATAGGTGTTGTACCAGCTGTTGTTATTATTCATGCCGTCGGTTACGTACATGTTCGAGCGGTTGTAAGCTCCATTGACCGACGGAAACGAGTAGGTGGAGGTTTGCACCGTTGCCGTGTTGCCGGCGGTCGAATTCTGCCCGGTGCTGATGGGCGTGACACCCGGAGTCAAATCGAGTAGCTGGGTAAAGTTACGTCCATCGAGCGGCAAATCATTCACCGGCTGCGTGCCGATTACGGAGCCGAGCTGCGCCGTGGAGCTTTCCACCTCCGTATTGATCGCCGCCACGGTTACCGACTGTTGAACGCTGCCGACCTTGAGCACCGCGTTCAGCGTGACCACCTGCGCCACGCCTACGTCGAAGGCCGCGATGGTCTCGGTCTGAAAACCGACAGCCGTGAAAGTAAGCGTGTAATGCGCCGGCGGCACCTCGGTAAAAAAGTAATCGCCGGTGCTGTTGGATACGGTATCGCGCTCGACGTTCGTGGCTACATTGGTCAGCGTGACCTTGGCTCCGGCTACTACGGCCCCGTTAGGGTCCGTCACCACGCCGTTCACACCTGCGGAGGAACTTTGCGCCAGGGCGGACTTGCCTGGGCAGATCAGCATGATTGCAAGCGTGAACAAAATTGCCGCTCGAACTGCGCGCACGAAGGTATGACAACTTGTCTTGTGCATAAACCCGGCCTCCCATCTCTTTCCGTCTTCAGCCGACGGGCTCCGCCGCGGCCAACCTTCAGGTTCTGTAATGCTCCGGCATCGGCTCTTTACCGCCTGTCGGGGTGAATGCCGGCGCGAAAGCCGTTCGCGACCTATCCTGCGCCACGCTAGGTCTCCCGAGGAGCAGGACTTTCCGCGAAAACGAATTCGATAACGAAAACGATTACGTTATCCTTGAGGTTAGGAAATTACAGGCTCATCGAAACGGTTGTCAAGGTTTTTGAGCGATCCATAGGTAAAATGTCTTAGGCCGTATCGGCATATAGCCCGATAACCTAGAGCAGTTCCCGAATGAATGTTGACTTTTTAAAAGCCGTGTAGGGTGGCGTATTTTCGGACTACACCAATTCGGGAACTGCTCATGGGCAAAATAGCAAGTTTTCTATTGAATACGTGCGGCACGAAACAAACCGCAGATGTTTCGACTCTCCGCCGCGGCGGACTGCGGCGGACTTCGCTCAACATGACATTACTTGACTCACTTTTCAGCAACTTTAAAGTTGGTCTATATGTCGATACGGCCTAGTCCACGCTCTGCTGGCCCGCACGGCCAGGCGCAGCTCCGTCACTGCGGCTTCGATCTCGCCATTGACTTCGGCGCCTACCAGAAGCATCAACCCCGTAATGTAAAACCACGTGAGCAGAATGCAGAATAATGACTACGCCCAGAGATCCATAAGTAATTGAATAATTGTTGAAAGAGTGGAGATACAAGCGAAGGCCGCATAGAATAAAACCAACTCTCCAGCCACCGCATCTTAGCCCGAAGTGACATGCGGCCCTCATCCGTCCAATGTCCTGATGAAGCATCGTTCCGGAGCGAACATCGAGTGGCGTTATCTCCTGTATGGTGCGCTGTGCCTGTGGACGCTTTCGGCCATCTGCCTGCACAGTGCTGCGCAGGCCGCCGAAAGCGAAGCTCCCGGATCCATGCCGATGTCTCAGCAGATTCTCGCCTCCTATGAGGGGCAGCATGTCTCCGCGGTTGAGATTGCCGGCCGGCCGGAATTCAATTCCTCTCAATTCGCTTCGCTCTTTGCGCAGCGAGCCGGGCAGCCGTTTTCCAAAGCAAAGATCGATCAGACGGCAGCGGCGCTGAAGGCCGCGGGAAAATTCTCTGCGGTGAGGGTTGAGGCCCAGCCGGAAGCAAATGGCGTGCGCGTGCTTTTTGTACTTGAGCCAGCCGTGTACTTCGGCATCTACCTTTTTCCGGGAGCGGAGCAGTTTCCATACTCGCAGTTGATTCAAGTTGCGAATTACCCGATCCAAGCGCCTTACAGCGCGGCCGAGGTAGACCAGGATACGCAAAGCCTCCTCGCCTTCTTCCGGCAGGAGGGCTATTTCGAGGCCGGTGTGCGTCCTGAAGTGAAACTAGATTCCGCGCATGCCTTAGCCAATATTGCCTATCACGCTACCCTCGGGCGAAGGGCAAAATTCGGATCAGTCGAACTCGAAGGTGCACCGGTAAACGACAATCCAGAGCTGCGGAAAAAGCTTACGTCCATCCTCGCGCGCCTGCGTGGAGCCGCCGTCCGTCCCGGAAAAACTTATCATCACAGCACGCTCGACAAAGCGACCCATTCTCTGCAAGCGGCGCTCGAGAAGCAAGGCTATCTGGGCGCTCAGGTCAAGCTCGCCGGAGCGGAGTACCACGCGGCCGACAACCAGGCCGACATTCATTTCACGATCAACACCGGCGAGTTGACTCGCGTCCAAATCAGCGGCGCTCATCTCTGGAGCTGGACGCGCAAATCCCTGCTGCCTGCGTATCAGGGTATTGGCGTGGATCCCGAGGTCGTGCAGGAAGGCCAGCAGGCGCTGCTGTCGTACTTCCAGGCCAAGGGTTATTTCGATGTAAAAGTGGATTCTCAATTCAAAAAAACGCCGGCCCAGAGCCTCGTGATCTATACGGTTGCGAAAGAGAAAAAACACAAAGTGACGGCGGTAACGCTGTCCGGCAATGCACATCTTCCCAGCTCCCAGCTCACGCCGGATATCGCCGTCCAAAAGAAGCATTGGTTCTCGTCGGGAAAATTCAGCGATCAACTGATGCGATCGAGCGTGAACAATTTGAAAAACGTATATCAAACCGAAGGATATAGCGATGCGCAGGTGGTTCCTGCCGTGATGCGTAATGCAGGAAACGTGCAGGTATCCTTTCGCGTGACAGAAGGTCCGCGCGACATTGTGAATGCACTCGCCATCGAAGGCGCTCGCACGTTTCCGCAATCGCAGTTTGCTCCGGATGGCCTGAAGGTCGTGGTTGGCCAGCCCTATTCGCAGGCGCGCGTCCAAGCCGACCGGGCCAGCATTGTGGCGCACTATCTACAGGCCGGCTATTTGAACTCGAGCTTTCGCGAGACGGCGTCTCAAGTCTCCAAGCAAGAGCCCCATCGCATCAATGTGGTCTATCACATTTACGAAGGCCCGCGGGTAAGCACGGGAGGCGTGTTGACGCTCGGGCGGGTGCACACGCAACAGCGTCTCATCAACCAGGATATTGCGTCCATCCAGCCCGGCCAGCCGCTCACAGAGACTGAACTGCTCACGGCCGGCAGCAAGCTTTACGACCATACGGGTGTCTTTGACTGGGCGGAGGTCGATCCGAAACGCGAGATCACCACGCAGAGCAAAGAAGATGTTTTGGTGAAAGTTCACGAAGCCAAGAGAAATGATTTCACCTATGGTTTCGGCTTCGAAGTAATCGATCGTGGAGGAAGCATTCCGAGCGGCACGGTCGCGCTGCCTAATCTGCCGCCAATCGGCCTGCCTTCGAGCTTTGCCGCCAGCGAGGCCATGTTTTATGGCCCGCGCGGCACTGTGCAATACACGCGCAACAACGTGCGCGGCAAAGGCGAATCCCTCTCGCTTACGGCCTTCGCGGGCCGGCTCGACCAGCGCGGGGCGATCTATTACATCGATCCGAATTTTCGCTGGTCGCCATGGAGGGCGACAACAAGTTACTCCTTGGAACGCGACGAAGAAAACCCGATCTTCTCTTCGCAGATCAACCAGGGCAGCTTTCAAATACAAAGGCCTATCGACAAAGCGAAGAAAAATATCTTCTTCGCTCGATACAGCTTCAGTAAAACGGATCTTACCCGGATCCTGATTCCAGACCTGGTTCCCGCTCAGGATCAGCACGTCCGGCTTTCCACTCTGGCCGCGAACCTGACCCGCGACACACGCGACAACGCCTTGGACGAGCATCGCGGCGCTCTTGATTCCATCGAGATCGATTTCAATACGAGCAAGCTCGGTTCAAGCGTGGACCTTGCCAAATTAACCGCGCAGGCGGCGTACTACAAGGAAAAATTTCATCACATCGTCTGGGCCGAAAGTCTTCGCATCGGTCTGGCGGAGCCGTTTGCCAGCAGCTTCGTGCCCTTAAGCGAGGAATTTTTCAGTGGAGGCGGCAACAGCTTGCGGGGTTTCCCGTTGGATGGAGCAGGACCGCAAAGGGCAGTTCAGGTATGCCCAAATGGCGGCACAAACTGCGGTGTATTCATCAACGTTCCCAGCGGCGGTCACGAGATGCTGATTCTCAACTCTGAAGCGCGCATACCGCTTCCGTTCAAGAAAGGTTTGGGTGTCGTCCCTTTTTACGACGGCGGCAACGTATTTCCCAGCGTGGGCTTTCACGATTTCACGTCGCTCTATTCGAATAACATCGGACTCGGGCTCCGTTATTCCACACCCGTAGGGCCCATTCGCGTAGATCTGGGCCGCAATCTCAATCCTGTTCCCGGAATCAATGCGACGCAATATTTTGTCAGCATCGGCCAGGCCTTCTGAAAGGCGGCGTCCATGGACATCTTTAAACCGCGTTCTCAATCAGCCGATCGACCCAACCCGCAACGTGGTCATCGACCTTTGCGCATCGTCGCGTGGATTGCCGGAAGCCTCGTGCTGCTGGTTCTGGTTTGCGTCCTCGGGCTCGTGGCCCTGGTGAATACAGACGGGGTTCATCGCTATCTGATCGGTTTTGCACAACGGGAAGCAAGCAAGAAGCTGGGCGTGCGCGTGCAGTTTGAAAACTTCACATTGCACCTTTCCACGCTCGCCGTAGATCTTTATGGGATCACCGTCGACGGCGCGGCGCCGCATCAGAACCCTCCGCTTCTGCAGGCCGATCACATTGCCGTAAGTGTGCGCATTGTCTCGATTGTTGGAGGGAAGTGGTATCTTGGCGATCTTCAGATCGATCATCCGGTGGCATGGGTTCTGGTCGATAAGAACGGCATTTCGAATCTTCCCAAATTGCAGAGCGGCAGTTCGTCGCGCGCTAGCACGACCAGCATCTTCGATCTCGGCATACGCCATGTTTTACTCGATCGTGGTGAAATCTACTTCAATCATCAGCCGCGCACATTTGCGGCGGATTTGCATCATCTCAATTTCCAAGCATCCTTCAATCGCCTTCTCACGATGTACAGCGGCCACCTGGCTTATGCGCATGCGTATCTCCAGTACGGCTCATTCCATCCGCTTACGCATGATCTTGACGTCGATTTCGACGCGACGCCTTCCACCTTTCATCTAAAGCAGGCGAAGCTCACGAGCGGGCCGTCTCAAGTTGCTCTCACGGCCACGGTCCACAACTACAACGATCCAAGCGTTCAGGCTTGTTATGACGCGACAATCGCCGGAAGCCAAGCCGGCTGGCTTCTTCACAATCCCTCCATTCCCACGGGGCTGGTGCGCGTCACGGGTTCCGTTCAATATCAGCAGACGCACGGCCGGTCCCTGTTGCAGTCGCTCACCGTCAACGGAGATTTGGCGAGCCGCGCGATCCAAGTAAAGACCGCAGCGGCGCAGACACGTGTTGCGAACCTCGCAGCCCAGTACGCGCTGGCGAACGGTGACATTACATTGGGCACCCTGCGTGCGGACCTTCTCGGCGGCAAGATGACGGCGCAGGGAACGATGAAAGACGTGGAGGGCGATACACATTCGAGCATCGTCGCGGTTCTCCATGGAGTCTCAGTTGCGCAGGTTAGACAGGCTCTGTCGCGTTCCGCACCCCTGCCCGGCATTGCACTTACGGGAAGCTTGAATGCGACGGCGAAAGCCGCATGGGGCAAGGCCTTCAAAAATATAGTGGCCCATACGGATGCGGCCATTGATGCGCAGGTAACGCGCAGCAACGAGGCGCGCTTGCAATCCAAGAGTGCTCCAATGCCGGACGTGATTCCGGTGCAAACCGTGATCCACGCGGACTACGATGGCGCACGCCGGCAATTCGCATTGGACCAGAGCTACGTTCACACACCCCAAACTAATCTGACAATAAACGGCGTTCTGGGCGAAAGGTCAAGTCTTCATCTACACCTGCAGGCGAATGATCTCCGCGAGATTGCGACGATTGCCGGTCTTTTCCGCTCGCCTGTTTCCGGTGAATCTCCGGCGCCGCTTGATCTTGCGGGTCAAGCCTCATGGCAAGGAATGGTGGAAGGTTCTACAAGCGCGCCACGCCTCACCGGCCAACTCGAAGCGTGGAATCTTCACTTCAACGGGACAGACTGGAAGGTGCTGCGCACGGGCGTCGATCTTAGCCAGGATCACGCCAGCTTGCAACACGCCGATCTTGAGCCTGCGTCGCGCGGTCGCATCGCACTCAATGCCAGCGTAGGTCTGAAACATTGGTTTTTTTCGAGCCAGAGTTCGCTGCAGGTGCAGCTGAGCGCGATGCAACTCGATCTGGGCAACCTGATTCGCGTCACTGGAAGGCGGCTGCCGGTGACCGGAACAGTGAGCGCCAATCTTGCCGTGCATGGAACGGAAAACAATCCGCAAGGCAGCGGGAATCTTGTATTGACGGGCGTCACGGCCTACGAGCAGCCGGTTCAATCCGTGAAAGTGAATCTCTCCGGCAGCGGGGAACAGGCACACGCGACGCTCGAGCTTCAACTCTCCGCCGGCAATGTACGCGGAGATGTAACGGTTGCGCCCCGGCAAAAGACTTACAACCTGCGACTCGAGTCGGCTGGAATTCATTTAGAAAACCTGGAGGCGCTCAAAGCCCGCAACATCGATGCATCCGGCGTCCTCACGTTCAACGTCCAGGGGCAAGGCGCCTTTGACAATCCACAGCTCAATGCGAGCCTGCAGCTTCGCAAGCCGGTGGTGGAAGGCCAGGCGTTTTCCGGCCTCAAGCTCGACGCGAATCTGGCCAATCACATAGCCAATGCTTCGCTCGTATCTTCCGCTATGGGGGCGGAGTTTCAGGCCAAAGCAAGAATCGCTCTGAGCGACGATGATCCGGTGGATGCCTCGCTCGATACCAAAGCATTCCCGTTGGAGCCGCTGCTGGCTGCGTACGCTCCTGACGAGGCGTCACAAGTGAAAGGGGAAACCGAGGTTCACGCCACGATACACGGTCCGCTCAAGAACAGGAACCTCCTGGAAGCGCATGTCACCATCCCCACCTTGAAGCTGGGATACAGCAACACCATTCAACTCGCATCTGCCGCGCCCATCAAGATTGACTACAAAGATGGAGTCGTCGCACTGCAACCGGCTTCGATACGCGGAACCGATACCGATCTGCAATTGCAGGCCACGGCGCCGATCGCCGGAAACGGCCCCATGTCTCTGCAGGCGCATGGCAACATCGACTTGCACGTTGCCCAGCTCTTCGATCCGGATCTGCGCAGCTCAGGCCAGCTCAAGCTGAACATCGATTCGCATGGGCCTCTCGACAAAAGGAACCTTGGTCAAGGCAATCTCGGAGGCGAGATCGATATCGTAGATGCGAACTTTGCCGCGGCCGACCTTCCGGTAGGCTTGCAACATGGCAATGGAGTTCTCAAGCTGACCGCTGACCGGCTCTATATCGAGAAGTTTGAGGGCAGCGTTGGCGGAGGCACTGTTACCGCGCAAGGCGGCCTCGCTTACCGGCCGAGACTGCAATTTAATATGGGCCTTGCGGCCAAAGGTATCCGCATCTTGTATCCGCAAGGCATGCGCGAGAACGTCGATGCCAATCTCACGCTGACCGGTTCGTATACCAAGGCGCTCCTGGGAGGATCGGTCAATCTTGCGAATCTCTCCTTCACGCCGGCTTTCGATCTCACGAGTTTCTTGAGCCAGTTCTCCGGCCGAGTCGCGGCGCCCACGACGCAAGAATTCTCTGACAATCTCCAACTCAATGTTACGGTGCGCTCGACGAACAATGTGAATCTTGTCAGCAGGACGTTGAGCGTCGATGGAGCGGCCGACCTGCAACTCCGCGGTACGGCTGCGCAACCCGTAATCCTCGGCCGTGTGAATCTTACTGGCGGCGACATCATTCTGAACGGCAACCGCTTTGTGCTGACCGGCGGTACCATTCAATTCGTAAATCCGTCGCAGACCCAGCCGGTGCTGAATCTTTCGCTGAACACCAAGATCCAGGAATACAAGATCGATCTGCGCTTCAACGGCCCCACCGATCAGATGCGCACCGAATATAGCTCCGATCCCGCTCTTCCGCAGGCCGACATCATCCATCTGCTCGCCTTCGGTCAAACCACAGAGGCTGCAGCGAACAGCCCGACCACTACGAACCAGGCAGCGGAGTCGCTGGTAGCCTCGCAGGTATCGAGCCAGGTAACCAGCCGCATCTCCAGAGTCGCTGGCATCTCGCAGCTTTCCATCAGCCCGGTGCTGGCGGGCAGCAGTCAGCAGGGACCGGCAGGCGCTAATATCACGATCCAACAGCGCGTAACAGGAGACCTGTTTGTCACTTTCTCAACCAACGTCTCTACTACGCAGGACCAGACTATCCAAGGCCAATATCAGGTCTCGCCGCGAGTGGCTATCAGCGCAACGCGTGACCCGAACGGCGGCTTTGCCGTAGACACGCTGATTAAAAAGAGCTGGTAGCCTCAGGTTCGAGAAAAAGCGCTCGAAACGCAGGATAGCAGGATAGAGGAGGGGCTTCTTGCCGGCAGGCATGGCCGGTACGGAACCCTCCTCACGCGGCGGACTTCGCTCAACATGACAGTGCTTGATTTACTTTTCAGCAACTTCGAGTTGGTCTATATGTCGATACAGCCTAGCTGATCACCACCGGCGTCTTGTGTTTGCAGCCGCAGGAACGGCGGAGCACAATCTCGATCGGCAAGACGATCCGATTACCGGTTTGCGGTATTTCTCCCCGAGCGATGCGATCGAAAAGAAGGCTGGTCGCCACGCGGCCCATCTCCTGCGCAGGCTGCCGCACTACGGTGAGCGGAGGCGAGGTGAATTCCGCCAAATCGAAATCGTCAAACCCGGTAAATGCAAGATCGTTGGGTACCTTTACACCCAGGTGAGCAATCGAACTCAAGACATAGCGCGTCGCCAACGTATTTGAAGTCAGGATCGCCGTTGGCGCATCTTTGCCGCTGAGCTTTTCCTTTAAGATTCCCAGCGTCACTTCCTCTGAGTTGCAGTCGAAGGTGGCATCCTCCGCAAGGCCTGCCACCTGCATGGCGCGCCGATAGCCGAGAAACCGCGTGTTGATCGTGAATAGCGTCCGGCTCAGTCCCATGTACGCGATGCGCTTGTGCCCATGTTCGATCAGGTGTTCCACAATGCGCCGCGCGCCGGCCGTGTTTTGCACCAGCACTACGTCAAGGGAAGGATCCGGCACAGGCCGGTCAAAAGCCACCACGGGCGTCTTGCCGAACAAAGCGCGCGAAAGCCGCGTCTGCCGGAATCTTGAAGGGATCACCACCATGCCATCCACATGCCGTTCCAGCATGTGCTCGGCTTCAGCATACTCAGTATCGGGATCCTCATCGGAAGTGGTAATGATGACCGAATAGCCATGCTCTTTGGCGACCGCTGTCACCGCCTGGGCGCAGTTGGCGAAGAACGGATCGTAGAGGTATGGAATGATCAGGCCGATCGAGTGGCTGCGCTGGCCGCGGAAAGCGCGCGCCAGCTCATTGGGCCGGTATTTCAGTTGCTCGATCGCCGTGAGCACGCGTTGCGTGGTTTCGGCAGAGACGCGCACGGTTCCGCTCAACACGCGCGAAACCGTCATGGTGCCCACGCCCGCCAGCCTGGCCACATCGCTCATGGTCGGCTTCCGGTGTGCCACCGGCATCCGCTCCCGAAGCTTTGCCTTACTTACATGGGGATTGCCAGGAACCTCTGACAAGTCGATCTCCAGGAATAGAACTTGTACGTCCCGGCCGAGCTATGGAACAAAGATGGTACGGGCTCCATGGCGCCTCGATTTCAAAATTGCCGCACAATTCAGCGGGCGCCGTCTCTCTATACAAACATGGGCCAAAGCTGGACTATAGCAGCAGCAATGGGTGGGCAGCAACGCACTTCCGGAGAGGCCGGCTGCAGACCGATCATTCAAGCGCTGTCATGTTGAGCGGAGTCCGCCGCGGCGGACGGAGAGTCGAAAGATCTGCGGTTGTCTTTGTAAAGACGACATGGGTTGAGCTGAGCAGGGATTGGTACGATGTGGAACCTGGCGGATGGCCCCGGGTTGGGCGGTGATGGGTAGAGCAGGATGATGGTGCCCCAGAGCCTGCTCTACCCATCGCCGCCCAGGGACCATAATTCCGACATATGTGGACCCGTCATCCAACCATGAGTAGAACCATCATCCGACTTATTGGGACAGGCGGCATATGTGGACAGGGCACCTTATTCGGGTGAACCAATGATCTGCGTAACTGCGCATGCAAAACGATCTGCGTCCGTTAACGGGTTATCCTGATTGAGCCTTTTTCAGTAAACTCTGAAATCGTGCCCTGTTCCAAAACTGGTTCATGCAGCCAGTTCCGGGAGTCAAAGCTGTCTCTCCGATCCAAACCCGCAAAGCAGCACGCACCGCTCAACGAAGCCGGCCTTTACGACTACGCCATCAAGGCCCTCGGCCGGCGTATGCGCACCGAGGCCGAGCTGCGGCGCATCATGCGCCCACGCGTCTCACCCGGCGAGCGCGGCGAGCAGGTGATGGCCGCAGTCATGGCGCGGCTCAAAGAGCAACACTATCTGGACGATCAGTCCTACGCTGAAACCTACGCCCGCCTGCGCCAGGAAAACGAAAAATTCGGGGCACGCCGCGTGCGCCAGGATCTGCGCCAGAAGGGCATCTCGGCCAGCCTCACCGAGCAGGCCGTCGACACGCATTACAGCGCGACCAATGAGGAAGCGCTCGCGCGCCAATACCTCGACCGAAAGCGCATTCCCAAACCCGAGAGTCCGAAGGATACGGCGCGTGTGATGCGCCGCTTGGTCGCCGCCGGGTTTTCGACCGGCACGATCTACAAAATCCTCCGCCAGTGGGACGTTCCGGAAGAATCCCTCGCCGCTCTGGACAGTCTCGAAAACCAACCGCCCGAAGACTGACGGCCATGACGCGGGGCACGGCTTTCCACCCTTCGCAAAGTGCGCGAAGGGATGGGGCACGCTGCATGACAATTCCGGCCGGCTAATCTTCATGCGCGCCGGGCGCCAATTACACTGAAAGAGACATGCAATTCCGCACGGGAAACGAGATTCGCGAGCTGTTTCTGCGCTTTTTTGAGTCGAAGGGGCACCGCCGCGTGCACTCCTCTTCGCTGGTGCCTGCCAACGACCCGACGCTGCTGTTTACCAACGCCGGCATGAATCAGTTCAAAGATCTCTTCCTGGGTGCGGAGAAGCGCGAATATACGCGTGCAACGACCTCGCAGAAGTGCGTGCGCGCCGGCGGCAAGCATAACGACCTCGAAAACGTGGGCTTCACGCGCCGGCATCACACGTTCTTTGAGATGCTGGGCAACTTCTCGTTTGGAGATTATTTCAAGCGGGAGGCCATCGCCTTCGCATGGGAACTCGTGACGAGCCCGGCATGGTTCGGTATTCCCAAAGAAAGGCTCTACGTAACGATCTTTGAGGGTACGGCAGACGTTCCGCGCGACGACGAAGCCGAAACGTTCTGGATCGAGACCGGCGTGGCGAAGGAGCGCATCTTCCAGTACGGATTGAAGGACAACTTCTGGCAGATGGGCGAAACCGGCCCGTGCGGCCCCTGCTCCGAGATTTTTTACGACATGGGCATCGAGGCTGCCGAGACTCCCGGTGTCGACAAACCCTTCGGCCAGGATGATGCGCGCTACGTCGAGATCTGGAACCTGGTCTTCATGCAGTTTGACCGCTCCGCAATCGGCGATGGCGAAGGCAATATCACCTACAAACTGACTCCTCTGCCGAAACCATCCATCGACACCGGCATGGGCCTGGAGCGCGTGGCCGCCGTGCTGCAGGGCAAGGTGAGCAACTTCGAGACGGATCTGTTCACGTCGCTGATTGCAAGAGCGGCAGAGTTGACAGGACAGCAAGTTAGCAAGTTAGCGAGTCAGCGAGTTAGCGAGTCAGCAAGTCAGCGGGTCAGCGGGCTGGCCATGCAGGCATGTGAGACCTCGAAATCATCCGAAACGAGCTTTGTAACAGGGCACGACTTCAGTCGTGCCGAATACGGCATACCGAATGAGGGGGCTTTAACCCCCGATGCGAACAGCGCGGCTTTGAAGGGGCACGGCTTTAGCCGTGCCGAAAGCGGCGCACAAAATGAAGGGGCTTTAGCCCCTGAGGGAATCGACGCGTTCGTCAATAACGCGAGCCTCCGCATCATCGCCGATCACGCCCGGGCTGCCACCTTCCTCATCAGCGATGGCGTGTTGCCTTCCAACGAAGGCCGCGGCTACGTGCTGCGCAAGATTCTGCGCCGCGGCATTCGGCACGGGCGTTTGCTCGGGCAAGAGAAGCCGTTTCTTTATCAGATGGTCTATGCCGTGCGTGATCTGATGTCGGGCGCGTATCCAGAACTCATTGATTCCGCCGATCGTGTGGCGAAGGTGGTCGAAGCGGAGGAGAGGCAGTTCGATCGCGTGCTAGAAGTTGGTTCGCAGCATTTGGATTCAGCAATCGCAAATGCAAAGCTGCGGTGCGAAGTATTTCCCGAAGATCGGAAGTATCAAGGCAATGGGAGAGCAAAGCTGCCTGGAGATGAAGCTTTTCATCTCTATGAAACTTTCGGATTGCCGGTGGATTTCATGGTTGACGCAACCCATGATGCCGCAATCGACTTCGATGCTGAAGGATTCGAGAACGCAAAAGTTCAAGAGCAGGCCCGTGCCCGCGCCTCGTGGAAAGGCGGCAGCCAGAAGACCGCAAGCCCCGCCTTCCGCGATCTGCCCAAGACAGTCTTCAAAGGCTACAGGCAGCTCAACTCGACAAACGCCGAAGTTTTGGCCATCGTAAAAAACGGCGCGGGTGTGCCCGCGGCGGCTGCGGGCGACGAAGTCGAAGTCGTCCTCGATCACACCAGCTTCTACGGCGACTCGGGCGGTCAGGTGGGCGATACCGGTTTCTTCCTGGCTTTGGATGGAAATTCCACAATAGCTGAGATTACTGGCTGCGTTCTGCCCGTGCAAGGCGTCCGCGCGCACAAGGCCATTCTGAAGCAGCCGCTGGCGGTCGGCGATCATGTGAACACCGTCGTGAACGGCGAGCGCCGCGATGCCATCCGGCGCAACCACACCGGCACGCACCTGCTGCACGCGGCTTTACGACAGGTTTTGGGCGCGCATGTAAAGCAGGCCGGCTCGCTCGTCGATCCCACGCGTCTGCGCTTCGATTTTTCGCACTTTTCTCAGGTTGCCGAGGAAGAGCTCCAAGAGATAGAAAATATCGTCAACCGCGAGGTGCTCAAGAACGCGCGTATCGAAACGCTTGAGGACGTGCCCATTGACGTGGCCGTCAACGAGTATCACGCGATGGCGCTCTTCGGCGAGAAGTACGGCGACAAGGTGCGCGTGGTGCGGCTTTCCGACGGTTTCTCGACTGAACTCTGCGGCGGTACGCACACGGCGGCGACGGGCGAGATCGGATTGCTGAAGCTGACGGGCGAGAGCTCGGTCTCCTCCGGCGTGCGGCGCATCGAGGCCATCAGCGGCATGGGTTCGCTCGACACCTTCCGCCGCGACTTTGAGGTGGCTCAGTTTGCGGCTTCCGTGGCACACACCGGCGACGACAATCTTGCGAACTCGCTGCGGGCGAAGCTCGACTCGCAGGAGGATGAGATCAAGCGGCTCAAGCGCGAGCTCGAAGAGATGCGTATGAAGTCGGCCGCCGGTGGCCTCGATGCTGCAGTTGCCGCAGCCGTTGAAGTCAAGGGTGTGAAGGTGCTCACGCATCGCGCCGATCATCTTGAGCGCGGGCAGTTGCGCACCCTGGTTGACAATCTCAAGCAAAAGCTCGGCGAAGGTGTTGTGGTGCTCGCCTCCGCGCAACCCGAAGGCAAGGTGGCGATCATCGCCGGCGTCACGCCGGGGCTTGTGAAGCGCGTCCAGGCGGGCAAGCTGGTTGGAGCCGTGGCAAAACTTGTCGGGGGATCGGGCGGAGGGAAACCCGAGATCGCCGAGGCTGGCGGCAAAGATCAGACGCAGATCGATGCTGCGCTCAGGGCTGCGCCGGAGATTGTGGGAGAACTGCTCGCATAGCGAAGCGCTCTCTCAACTTTGCGTCAAAAGCAACCGCAGATCTCCTTCGACTTTCCGCCGCGGCGGACCACGGCGGACTTCGCTCAGGATGATAACGGATACGAATTGTCGATTTGAAGAGCTAGTATCGCCGCAGATGGAAGCTATAGGCCACACCGGCCGAAATGATCGGATAGGTCTTGAGCGGGTCCAGGTCGCTCTTGTATTTCGCAATCTGCGCCTGCAGGTTAGCTTGCACGTCAGGGTCGGTGGCGACGTTCACGCAGTTCAAGCCTTCGGCATCGCATACCTGGCCTGCGGTGAGCGCGATGTTGAGCGAAGGCGAGCCAATGAAGGCGACTCCCATTTCCACCGGGAACGAGAAGTGCCCGCCGTTGTGCGGCAGCATGTTGCCCCAGCCGGTGGTGAGGGTGAAGGCGGGTTTCTGGCTGTTCAGTCCAAGATTGCCACTGCCCATCACGGGATTAGCCGAGGAAGCGTAGTACGTTGTGTCGTTCAGTGTAAAGCTTGTACCGCCCTGCACATTGAATGTGGCATGGGCTCCGTTGCCGTTGTAGAACAACAGTCCCGGGCTTAGGCGAAGACCGTGTTTGGGGAACGGAAACACATCCACCGAGAGCCCCGCAGAGGCCAGGTTCAAGTTCGCGTCTACATTGAAGCCGTTGGTTGAGATGTTATTCTCCGTGAATTTGAAGAGGTTTCCGGTCACGCGCAGGTTTGCGTAGCGGTCGAGGTTGGTTGCAGCAGTCAGATTGATGCCGAGTGGCGAAAAACCCCCGCCGAAGGCGATGCGCGAAAATGGCGTAGTTGAGGCCGCGTAGGGCCGTAAGGGCCGCATGGTTTGGCTTGGGGAGCCTGCCGCGCTGGGATCGGCGGCAAAGATGTTCTGCAAAAGGCTCGAAGAAGACTGCGCTACAAGCGGTGCGGCAAGAAACAAGGGCAGCGCGAACAGCGCTTGAGATAGGACGAGGGAGGTGCGCTTCATGCGATGAATCTCCGTGTGATAAATAGGCGGAAACCTCGAGAGTTTTTGTTCCGAGCTACAGCGGCTCGGCATTCGAGCGAGAGATCGGATGCAATCTATATACCGTCCCTCGAAAGTTTCCATTAAAAGTAACTTTGGATTTGTTTCAGACTAGCACGGATCAAAATCGATTTCCTGATAAGCTTGGCGCATGGCGGATGCCGAGAAAGTTGTAAGAGTGCGTCGCAGCTTGCTGGCATGGTACGAGCGCAACAAGCGCGATCTGCCGTGGCGGAACAGCCGCGATCCGTACGCCATCTGGGTCTCTGAGATCATGCTGCAACAGACTCGTGTGGCCGTGGTGATCGAGCGGTTCCGGGCGTTTCTCTTGCGTTTTCCAACCATCGTGTCGCTTGCCCTCGCGCCCGAGCAGGATGTACTGGCGCTGTGGAGTGGGTTGGGTTACTACCGCCGCGCACGCATGTTGCACAAGGCCGCGCAGTTTGTGGCCGAACATATGGGAGGCAGGCTGCCGCGCAGCGCAGGCGAGTTACGGCTGTTGCCGGGAATCGGTTCGTATACAGCCGCAGCAATCGCGAGCATTGCTTACGGCGAAGCGGCAGCGGTGGTGGACGGCAATGTAGAGAGAGTGCTGTGTCGCCTGGCCGGTTGGGGGGGCGGCAGCCGGGCTGGCGGCGCAATGTTGAAGCGTAAGATTAGCGGCCTGGCCGACGAGCTGGTCGATCCTGCAAGGCCGGGCGATTTCAATCAGGCGCTTATGGAGCTGGGAGCGACGCTCTGCCTGCCGCGGAATCCGCAGTGCCTTGTGTGCCCGCTCTCGAGTGATTGCAAGACACGTGGCGAGCACAAAAGGCCGCCACGCGCGCCAATGTTGAGCTGTGAAGTCGCGTATGCGCTTTCTGTGCGCACGAGCCGAAAGCCGGGCAAGGCGCGCGGGGCCGCAGGGCGAGAGGTGTTGCTGGAACAGAGGCCGGCATCTGCAAGTGTGATGCCAGGCATGTGGGAGTTGCCCCGGCTCCGTGAAGCCGCCGTTCCTCAACAAGAATTGCGCATGACGGTGCGTCATGCCATTATGCAGGTGAACTATTATGTTCGCGTCCGCACGGTTTTTGAGGATGACGTCGACGCACTGAGCGTCCGAGTGGGCGAGCGCCGATGGGTTCCGCCGGCGGAAGCCGCAGGAATGGCGCTTACCGGTCTTGCGCGCAAGGTGCTCACGCGCGCCAAGCTATTGCCGATCGCGCCGCTCGATACGATTGCGCCGCAACTGGAAGCAGACGTAATCTGAAGGAGCGTTTGCATTCCACTCCATTGCGCTTTTCGATCACTGCACGTTGCGGAGACTGCATGAGGCAATCTTCTGTTCTGGCTTATCTGTTTGCCGGTGTTCTGGCCGTTGGTTCTGCGTGCGCGGAGCAACGTGCAACCAGCGCGGTTCCTGCGGTCGCAGGGCTGCCAGCGGCAGCGCGGGCTGCCGCTGAATCCATCGACCCCGAGAAAATTCGTGCCCATGTGCGCTTTCTTTCTCTCGATCTACTGGAGGGCCGCGGGCCGGGAACACGCGGAGGCGAACTGGCTGCCGAATACATTGCCACGGAATTTGCGCTCTCCGGCGTGGAACCGGCCGGCGACGACGACACCTACTTCCAGCGTGTGCCGCTTTACGCCGTGCACACTGTAGAGGATAAAACCACGTTCTCGTTTGTGCCTGCGCATGGGCAACCGATCGATCTCGCGTATGGATCGGAAGTCGTGACCAAAGACCAGACCGGCCAAACCTCTGCCGATATCGACGCGCCGATTGTTTTCATCGGCTACGGCATCGATGCGCCCGAGTACCACTGGAATGACTACGCGGGTCCGGATGGCAACGATATTGACGTGAAGGGCAAGGTGGTTCTTGTCATCGTGAATGAGCCGCCTTCGAACGATGTGAACTTCTTCAAAGGCCCTGCGCTCACCTACTACGGCCGTTGGACCTATAAATATGAGGAAGCCGCGCGGCGCGGAGCCATGGGCGTGCTCCTTATTCATCGCACGGATCTCGCCAGCTACGGATGGGACGTGGTGCGCAACTCGCAGGCCGTCGAGAAGAGCTATCTGGAGGGCGATCCTACAGCTACGCTGCGCGCTGCCGCCTGGATTCAGCACGACGTGGCCCAGAAGCTCTTTACGCTGGCGGGGCAGGGCGATCTCGACCGGGCGATCGACCGGGCCGGCAAGCCCGGGGCATTCCATGCCGTCGAACTTCCGGTCCGGCTGCGTGCCCACGTTGAAAGCCGCGTGCGGCGCTATGTGAGCGCCAATGTGGTGGGCCGTGTGCGCGGCGCTTCGGGCGGTGGCAACGCTGTTCTCTACACGGCGCATTATGATCATCTCGGCATCGATCCCGATGCAAAGGGCGACAACATCTACAATGGCGCAGCGGACAACAGCACGGGCTGCGGAATTTTGCTGGAGATGGCCCGAGCGTTTGCACAATCATCCGCACGTCCGCCGCACGATGTCTACTTTGCCGCGGTCACGGCCGAGGAGCAGGGACTGCTCGGCTCGCAGTATCTCGGCATGCATCCGCCGGTCCCGGCCGGCAAGATCACGCTCGACCTGAACTACGATATGTTGCTGCCCATCGGCATTCCGCGCTCGGTGAGCCTGGGCGGGGCCGAGCGGATCAGCTTCTGGCCAGCGGTGCAGCGAGTCGCCAAACAGTTTGATTTCGCACTTGAGTCTGATCCGGCGCCGGGGGCGGGACACTATTACCGCTCGGATCATTTTTCGCTGGCACGCGTGGGGATTCCCGCGTTTTCCGTGGATCAGGGCGAGCTCTTTGAAGGCCACGATCAAGCATGGGGCCGCGCGCAGATGGAAGACTACGTAGCCCACCACTATCACCAGCCTTCCGATGAGTATCACGCTGATTGGGACTTCCGCGGCAACGCCAAGCTGGCGCGCTTCGGTTTTGTATTGGGCTGGTTGGCCAGCGAACAGACGAAGCCGATCGAGTGGCAGCCGGGCGACGAGTTTGAAAAGGCGCGGAAGGCGAGCGAAGCCGGCCAGGCGCAGCAGTGAAAAGCGCGATTCGCCGGATGCACAGTCTTCAGTAATAGTCTGCGCAACTCAGGTAATAGCCGCAGTGCGTGCAGACCAGCTTGCAGCGATGGCCTTCGAGCCTGTGGCTGCACGTGGGGCACACCTGGCAGTGATGTTCGACTGGCTTGGCAGCGGCCTGACGGCCCGCAGGGGCTGCTTCACGATGTGAGAAATCCGCATGAAAATCGGGATCAAGAGCCTGGGGTCGCTGCGGGAGCATGTCCGACAGATTAGCATGGAGAAGGGCGGCTTGCTCAGCAAAACCAGGCAGGCGCCCAATGCATCAATACACCGGGAGCATCTCCACTTCCCCGGGCAATCTACCCCCGGCAACTATGAATGTCTTTGAACCGGAGGATCTTTGATCCCCCAGGAGGGAATATGGCAAGCAAGGCAAGCGCAGTTTGGACAGGTTCACTGAAGGAAGGCAAGGGCACGATCTCCACCGCGACGGGCGTGCTGAAGAATGCGAACTACTCGTTCGCGACGCGCTTTGAGGGCGCAACTACCGGCACCACCCCCGAAGAGCTGATCGCTGCGGCCCACGCAAGCTGCTTCTCGATGGCGCTGGGTGCACAGCTGGGCGGCTCGGGCCTTACGCCAGAGTCGATCTCGACCGAAGCCGCCGTGACGCTGGCCAAGGTAGGTGACGGTTTCTCCATCACGAAGATCGCGCTCACCACGACGGCCAAGGTGCCGGGTGCGAGCAAGGATGTCTTCGACAAGGCGGCAGCGAATGCCAAGGCCGGCTGCCCCATCTCGAAGCTCTTCGCCAACAACACGGAGATCACGCTTGACGCCAAGCTGGCGTAAGCATCGCTTGCGGGCTACTGTCTGAGTTCCGAAGTTCCTGACAAACATCCTCCCCGAGCCGCGGTTCCCAGGAACGCTGCGGGGCGGGATGTTCGTTGGGGCCCCGCAAGCTGTATTTGACACCGCTTCCAGCATTTGCGAGACTCAAAGTTGCTGCCTGTTCGGCGAGTCCCGCTGAACGAGTGTCCCGTGCCGAAGTGGCGGAATTGGCAGACGCGCATGGTTCAGGTCCATGTACTCGCAAGGGTGTGGGGGTTCGAGTCCCTTCTTCGGCACCAATCCTTCCAAAATCGATGACTTATTGCCATGGTGCCCATAAACCGCGCCGCCATCTCTCATGAGAGCCGCGCACCGCGGGATTCTAGGGCGTATCGACATATAGCCTGATAACCTATGGGCAAAATGAGCAAGTTTTCCATTGAATGCGTGGAGCACGAAACGAGCCGCAGATGTTTCGACTGCGTCCGCCGCGGCGGACTTCGCTCAACATGACAGTGCTTGATTTACTTTTCAGCAACTTAGAGTTGGTCTATATGTCGATACAGCCTAGAGCAGTTTCCGAAAGAATGTTGACTTTTTGAAAGTCGTGCAGGGTGGCGGGCGTGCTTTCGGACTACACCCATTCGGGA
>JASHQE010000059.1 GCA_030037705.1 Acidobacteriaceae bacterium
AGCCATATGTCGATACAGCCTAGTGTCCTGTCTCTAAAGTTCGCGACATAAATACAGTTGTCATCCTGAGCGTAGAAAGCCGCGTTTTGTGCGGCTTGCGGAGTCGAAAGCCTGCCCTGAGCGAAGTCGAAGGGGATCCGCGGTTGCTCTTCGCAAATACTGATAGAAACTTAAGAGACAGGACACTAGGTCTCTGACCGCATGAATTCGTACATTGGCATCCAGGTTTCCCAGGTCTCAAAATCGAGACCTGGGGCGCCCATCATCATGTTTTACCCATTACCGCCCAAACCTGGCGCCACCCGTGCACCCGTGGATAGTGCAAAATCAAACGGTCAGAGACCTAGTTTGTCTGCAGCGCGGTTGCACGGCTCATGAGTTTGGTTCGACGCATGGAGCCATTTTTGGGAATGCCCCCTTCCAGGGTTCAATACAGGAATCACTCTCACTTCTTTTCTCTCTCCAAGCTTGAGTCCTTTTCCGCTTCGCGGGAAGGTTGAGGAGTACCCATCCTTAGCGCGCGTTAAGAGCAGCCCGCCAAGTGAGGGACACAGGGAAGGCAAAATTGCATGAGGCTATTGATCGCTGAAGACGACAGGGCTTTGGGATTGTTTCTCAGCCGCGGCCTGGAGGCTGACGGACATCGCATTCGCTTGGCCTACGATGGCGAAGCTGCCGTCGCGGCCTTCCGCCAGGAGATGCCCGACCTGACCATCCTCGATCTCAACATGCCGGTGAAGGATGGAGAACAGGTGCTCGCAGAGGTGCGCCTTCTCGATCCCGATCTGCCGGTTCTGGTGCTTACCGGCAGGCAGGAAGTGGAGACACGGGTGCGGTGCCTCGATCTCGGAGCCGACGACCTGATGACCAAGCCGTTCAGCTTGCATGAGCTGCGCGCACGCTGCCGCGCGCTGCTCCGGCGCAAGCGCGAGACCCGGCTGCAACTGCGCGCCGGCGATCTCGAGCTCGACCGGCTCGATCACTCCGCCCGCCGGGCCGGAGAACCCATCGTTCTCACCAACAAAGAGTTTTCCCTGCTAGAACATCTGCTGCTCAACCGCGGCCAGTGCATCTCGCGCGTCGAGCTCCTCGACTCAGTCTGGAACCTGGAGCCCGCGCAGACCACCAATATTGTGGACGTCTACGTGAACTATCTTCGGCGCAAACTGAAGGATCCTCCCCCGGGGCATCTCATCTGCACGGTGCGCGGGCGCGGTTACATGGTGCCTTCTGAGGCAGAACTGGTGCTGCCCGTTCCCGTGTCCGCTGCGCATCGCGGAGTTCACGCCGGCGACAAAGGTCTTGAAATCAACTAATGCATATATACGCGGCTTTTTAAAGGAGGCCTTAAGATGCAGACAGCATCGATCACCGTACTTTCCGCTCCCACGCGCATCCGGCCGCGCACGGCTCTAGTGGCCAGCGCCGACCGTAGCTTTCGCCAGCGGCTCACACACATCCTCACCGGCCTGCGCTGGCAGGTGCGCGAGGCCGAAGGCGGCGCACAGGCCTGGGCGGAGGCCGAGATCTCGCCGGTCGAAGCCATCATCGTCGACTCGTGGCTGCCTGATCTCGATGTCGGCGAGTTTTTGCGCGATTTCAGGGGCAGCTTTCCCAACGTCGATCTCGTCACAGCGAACGGTTCTCTTGAGCAGGAAGGCCCGCGCGGGCCGTACCGTCAGGAACTGCTCTACGCTATGCGCCGAAGTCAGGACAACGACACGGCGGCCTGGAACGCAGCGCCGGCTTTGAACGACTCGAATGCCGAGAGCGCGGCTTTCTTGGTACATCGGCCTGCCGCGCCAAACGCCTCTGTCTTCGAAAAGGCCGCGCCCCCGCCGTCCGTGCCCGCTTTCCTCCGAACCGATGCCGCAACGCATGGCGCGACCGCGGCGGCAGAGCGCTTGCCGGAGTTGGTCGGCAATGCCGCCTGCATGATCGAGGTGAGCCGGCGGGTACGCCTGGTGGCTCCGCGCATGACGCCGGTCCTGATCGAAGGGCCCACCGGGTCCGGCAAAGAGCTTGTAGCCGAGGCTGTACATCGTCTTTCGGCGCGCAGCCGCAAACCGTTCGTGGCCATAAACTGCGCGGCGATTCCCGAGGCGCTGCTTGAAGCGGAGCTCTTCGGGCACACCCGCGGCGCATTTACCGGCGCCGTGCAGGGACGTACCGGCCGCATCGAAGCGGCGGATGGAGGCACGCTGTTTCTGGACGAGATTGGCGAGATGCCGCTCGCGTTGCAGTCGAAGCTTCTCCGCTTTGTCGAGTGCGGCGAGCTGCAGCGCGTAGGCGACAATGAGGTCGTCAAAGTGGATGTGCGGATTGTGGCGGCAACGCATCGGCCGTTGGCTGAGCACGCGCAGGCCGGCAGCTTCCGCTCCGATCTCTACTATCGTCTCGCCGTCTTTCTTATCCGCACGCCTTCGCTCGCCGAGCACGCTGAGGATCTGCCGTTCCTGATCGAGCACTTTCTTGAGAAGTTAGGCCGCGAGATGCCGGTCAAGCATGTGGATGACTCTGCAATGGCCAAACTTGCCGCGCACGACTGGCCCGGCAATGTGCGCGAACTCGAACACGTTCTCGAGCGCGGCGTCATTCTCGCCGGCGACGAGCCGGTTCTGACCGCGTCGGATATCGACTTCGGGCGCGTCGTGAACTGACCCGAAACGAAAGGGGCTGCAAGGAGGGGCGAAGATGAGCATGAACATCGAAACGCGGATGAGCGAAGAAATCGCCCGTTATCTCGATCTGGCCGCGAGCGAAGCCAAGCTGACCGCGGCCAACATGGCCAATATCGACACGCCGGGCTACCGCGCCGTAGGCATGGACTTCGAAGCCGAGATGCGGGAGGCGGTCGGCGATATCGACCAGGATCTTGCATCGCGGCCGGTCCGCATCAAGACCGTCGACGGGCTGATCGCTCGGCCCGACGGCAACGATGTCTCCATGGACCGCGAGAGCCTCAACCTGGCCGAGGCGCAACTGAAGTTCAAAACCGGCGTCGCCTTGTTGCGGCAGGAATACCAGCGCGTGATGGACGCCATCCACGCGGATAAATGAGAGAAGCAGCTAGTGTGATGTCCCAGAAGTTCGTAGCATAAGTCGAAGTCCCGAACCGCAGATCCTTCGGCTCCGTCCGCCACGGCGGACTACGCTCAGGATGACAGCGGTAGTTATGCTGCGAACTTCAGAGACAGGACACTAGTGTGATGTCCCTAAAGTTCGCGCTATAAATAGCGCTGGGTGCCCCAGGTCTCGTCCGCCGCAGCGGATGAGACCTGGGAGAGTACGTTGTCATCCTGAGCGAAGTCGAAGGGGATCTGCGGTTGTTTTTCAACGAATTTCGGATTTACCGCACTGGCAGTTATCAATGATGGAATCAAGAGCTGAAAGCTGAGAGCAAAGGAGCAGAACGCTCATGAATCTCTTTGGCATGATGGATGCCTCCGGCGAGGCGATGGAGGCCGAGCGGATGCGGGCCGAAGTAGTCGCGGCCAATATGGCGAATGCGGAGACGACGCGCACCGCCGCTGGAGGCCCGTATCATCGCCAGCATGTCGTTTTTGCAGCAGATCGCGGCGATCCCGGGTTTCTCGATTCGATGGCCGCAGCCTCCAACCCGGCCTTCAACGCTCTTACTGCCGCAGCGCTGCCCACGTTGCCTCTTCCTGGCAGCGGAGCCGTCGCGCCGGGTGTGCATATCGCGCAGGTGGTCACCGATCCTTCGCCGCCGCTGAAGCGCTACGATCCTGGCCATCCCGATGCGGGGCCTGATGGATATGTCGCCTATCCGGATATTAATCCGCTTACAGAGATGGTGGACCTGATGGGCGCGACGCGTGCATACGGATTGAACGGCTCCGCCGTGCAGGCGGAAAAGAGCATGATCGGTTCAGCGCTCGATATCGCGAAGTCCTGAGTGCTCGCGGTGCAGACCGCGCTGCCGGGAATCGCTGTCAGGAATCCAGGAGGGATCATGTCATCCGCAATCTTGTCTGCTGCCGCCGCGCCGGCGCAGATCGCAAACGCGGCTTCTCAGGCTTTGGAATCTCCCCTCGCGTCAAGCGGCGGGACAACCGGCTCAGCTCCGTTTTCTGATCTTTTGACAGACGCAGTCGGCCAGGTGAATCAACTGGAGCAGCAAGCCCAGACTGCCGTAACCGGCTTGATGACCGGCAATGGCGTAGATGTGCATCAGGCGATGATCGCAACCCAGAAGGCGGACATGGCCTTCGAGTTGGCGCTCGCGGTGCGGAACAAGGCGGTTCAAGCCTATCAGACCGTGATCGGCATGCAGTTCTAGATCGGCATAGCTGCGTAGAAGAAAGAAGCAGGGCACCGGGATCATGGCTACCGCGACACAACTGACAAAGAGCCCGCCGGCGGCAACGCCGGGCCAGCCGCAGTGGACGGATCGGCTCGCCGGTATGTGGGGACGGGCGCGTGTTGCCTGGGCGCAGCTTGCTCCGCGTCAGCGAAACGGCCTTACTGTTGCCGCGATACTGCTGGCGGCGTTGACCGGCGGGCTGCTCTGGTATGCACTGCGCACCGACTGGCGCACGCTCTACACGGGCATGGAGCCCGAAGATGCGCGGCAGACCGGTCTCACTCTTACGCAGGCGCAGATTCCTTTCGATCTCTCCGCGGATGGAACCCAGATCCGCGTTCCCGCTGCGCAGCTCGACAAGGCGAGGCTTGCGACTGCAGCAAAGGGAGGCGTCAAAAGCGGGAGGCTCGGCTTTGAGATCTTCGACAAGCCGAACTGGGTCGGTTCCGAGTTCGACGAGCAGGTGAACTATCAGCGTGCGCTTGAGGGCGAGCTTGAGCATACAGTAGGCACTCTCGCCGACATCGAATCGGCGCGGGTGCATCTTGTGCTGCCGCATGATTCGTTATTTCGCGAAGAGGAGCGCCCGGCCAAAGCATCGGTGGTGTTGAAGCTGCGCCATGGAACGATCGCCGATGGCGAGCCGGACGCCATTCGCAATCTGGTCGCTTCGGCCGTCGATGGCCTGACGCCCGACCACGTCGTGCTGGTGGATGCGGCCGGCCATCTGCCGCTCGGACCCAAAACTGCCGAGGCTCTGCAGCTTGCTGCCGAGCAGGATCTTGAAGAAAAACTCATCGCCACGCTTGAGCCGGTCACCGGTCCCGGGAATGTCCGCGCTTCTGTGACACTCGATTACGAGCACGCGGCCACCGACGTAACGCAAGAGATGTATGATCCCAGCCAGACGGTGACGCTCTCGATGCAGCGCACCGAGCAGACAACGGGTCCCCAGCCGGTCGCGGCGGGCGTTCCCGGAACCGCTTCGAATGCGCCGAACTCCCAGGCGCTGCCGGTCTATCCGCAGCAGAATGCGCCTCCGCAAACTGCGCGGACCGAATCCGGCACCTACGCGGCTTCGAAGACCGTGAAGCATGTAGTCGAGAATCCGGGCCGCCTGCGGCGGCTGACGGCGGCGATCGTCGTCAATGACCGCCTGCTTCAGCCGGCTGCTCACGGCAAGCCTGCCACCTGGCAGCCGCGCACAGCCGATGAACTGCGTCACCTCACAGCTCTGGCGCAGGCGGCCGTGGGCTTCGACCCGGCACGCGGCGACGCGCTGACCGTCGAAGATCTGGCTTTTGACGCTAACCGTGCTTCGCAAATTGTACCGGTGCCGCAGCAAATTTTGTCGGCTGCAGAGAACTCGCCTCTGCTGCTCAAGTACGCGGCGCTGCTGACCGGCTTGCTTGTTGTCCTGGCGTTTGGCGTGCGGCCCGCGCTCCGCCATGCCCGCCCGGCGATTCCACTGGCAGGCAATGAAAAGGCCAAGGAACTGCCTGCTCCGGCAGCCGCGCCGGCGGCCGCACTTACGCCTCCGCAACCAACCCCGGCGGATGCGGAACGGCTCCGCGCGCAAGCAATCTTCGATCAGGTCACGTCCCAACTGAAACGCGAGCCGACACAAACCTCGCGGCTCCTGCAGAGCTGGATTCACACTGAATAGTTGAAGCGTCGAAGAAAGGACACACGCCTTGGCCGAGCCGGGAGATGGAAGTGGAACAACGCCGCGGCGCCCCATCGGCCTGTCGGGCTTGCGCAAAGCTGCCGTTCTCCTGGTTGCGGTCGGTGAAGAGCTTGCCAAGCAGATTCTGCGGACTCTTCCCGAGACCGATGTACAACGGCTCTCCGAGGAACTGGCCGACTTGCGCGATGTTTCCCCGGAACTCTCCAGCCAGATCATCGAAGAGTTTTGGGAACTGCTCGAGACGCAAAACTTTATGGTGCACGGCGGCTTCGATTATGCCAGCCGTTTGCTTGTTGAGACCTTCGGACAGGAGCGTGCCGAAGACCTGCTGATGCTGGTGCGGCGATCGCAGGAGGCCGCGCAGGGAAACCTGGCCAAGCTGCAGCGCACCGATCCACAGCAACTCGGCAAACTGCTCGATACCGAGCATCCGCAGACCATCGCGCTGGTGCTGGCGCATCTTGATCCCAAACGTGCATCGATGGTGCTCGACAATCTCAGCGAAGAACACAAAGTCATCTCGATCCAGCGGCTGGCGGAGATGCGCCAGTTTTCTCCGGAGATGGCGCAGAAGGTTGCGCAGATTCTTCATCGCCGCCTCGAAAATGTGGGGGACACGAAGCGCAAGAGCTACTCCGGCTTCAAGGCGGTTGCCGATCTTTTAAACCGGCTCAATCCCGAGCAGGCGAAGAAGATCCTCGAATCGATTGAGGAGAGCCAACCTGAACTGGCGTTGAGCATTCGCAATCTGATGTTCACCTTTGAAGATCTGGTGACCGTGCCGCCGGCGACCATTCGCGAGGTCGTCGCGGGGGTCGACAAGCGGCAATTGGCGCTCGCACTGCGCGGCGCCAACGACGAACTGCGCGCGCAGATCTTCAAGTCCATGAGCTCTCGAGCCGTGGATATGCTGAAGGAAGATATGGAAGTGCTAGGTCCGGTGCGTTCCCGCGAAGTGGCGCAGGCGCAGCAGGAGATTCTCAACGTGGCGCGGCAGCTTGAGGCCGAGGGTAAGGTCGTTCTCAAGCTGGAGACCGGCGACGAGATGCTGGCTTGAGCCGCCGTCTCCACAAGGGATGAAGACCCATGCAGCAGCCAATCTCTCCGTGCCAAGCTGTACCCCCGGAAGGCTCATCCGAGCGGATCAGGCTCTTCGAGTACCCGTCCGATCCCAATGCGCCTCCCGAAGCCTCCTGGAATGAATGGGCGGAAGAGGAGCGCCAAGCCCCGGACGCGATGGCGGGTCCGGAACCTGCAGCCGCGTTGAAGGAGGAGTTTGAACGGCGCCTTCAGGAAGAGGTGCGCAGGGCCTTCGAATCCGGAAAGGAACAGGGGCGTCAGGAAGAACGCAAGGCGCAATCGGCGGCGCAGGCGGCAGCGCGTGAACAGCAGAAGAAGCAGATGGCGTCGCTGGCGGAGAACTTTGTTCTGGAGCGAGACCGGTACTTGCAAGCCGTGGAGCGCGAAGTGGTCAAGCTGGCCCTGGCCATCGCAGCCCGCATCCTGCGGCGTGAGGCGCAGATGGATCCCCTGCTTTTGACCGGAGCCGTCCGCGTGGCTCTTGGACAGCTCTCCGCATCCACGGAGGTGCGGCTGCGCGTGCCGCCCGCCGACTTTGATCTGTGGGCCGAGGCGGTCGCGCTCTTACCCAACCTGCCCGTCAAGCCCGAGGTGCTGCGCGGTGACAGCCTGCGCCTGGGCGACTGCATGATCGAGACCAAGCTCGGCACAGTCGATTTGGGCATACGCTCGCAGCTTGCCGAGATCGAACGCGGCTTTTTCGATCGCACCGGCGGCAGATCAAAACGCGAGGAAACGCCCAGAGAATCGGGACCCGGCATCGCGGGGCGCGCATGACTGAGATTCTGGGCTACTATTTTGCCCGCCTGCAGCATGGCAAGCCGTGGCGCTGGCGTGGGCAGGTGGTCGAATCCATCGGTCAAACCATTGAGTCCGCCGGGCCGCTGGCGACTGTAGGCGAGTGTTGCGAAATGATCGATCAGTCCGGCCGTCCGCATCTGGCCGAGGTAATCGGCTTTCGCGGATCGAATGTGCTCTCAATGCCTGTAGAAACGACGGATGGCATCCGCTTTGGCGACGTGGTCTCTGCGCTGGGCAAAGGCGCGGAGATCGAGGTAGCTCCGGCGCTGATGGGCAGGGTATTGAACGCATTGGGTGAGCCGATCGATAGGAGTGAATCTTTGCCGGCGTCCCGGCCTTTTGTCCCATCTGTTTCTCTGCCGCTTGACGGCAAGGTCCGCTCGCCTCTCGATCGCGCGCCGATCCGCGCACCCCTCGGTACGGGCATTCGCGTGCTCGACTCGCTTCTCACCGTTGGCCGCGGGCAGCGCGTGGGCATCTTCGGCGGTTCGGGCGTGGGCAAGAGCACGCTCATTGGCATGATGACGCGCAATACCGAGGCCGATGTAACGGTCGTCGGCCTGGTAGGGGAACGTGGACGCGAGGTGGGCGAGTTCCTGGAGGACGCGCTCGGCGAAGAGGGCCGCGCCCGCTCCATCGTGGTCGTCTCCACGTCTGACGAGTCGCCGCTCAAACGCATGAGGGCCGCGTTGGCCGCAACCACAGTGGCCGAGTTCTTCGCTGCGCAGGGAAAGCACGTGCTGCTGGTGCTCGACTCGCTCACGCGTTTCGCCATGGCGGCGCGTGAGATCGGGCTTGCCGCCGGCGAGCCGCCCACTGCCAAGGGATATACCCCTTCCGTTTTTACCCGGCTCGCGCGGCTGGTCGAGCGCGCGGGCGAGTTCAACACAGGATCGATTACCGCCTTCTACACCGTGCTCATGGAGGGCGACGATCAGCAGGACCCGCTTGTCGATTCAGTGCGCTCGTTACTGGATGGCCACGTGGTGCTTTCGCGCGCACTCGCCGCCGAGGGCTGGTATCCTCCGGTCGAGGTTCTTGATTCCATCAGCCGATTGATGCCGACGGTGGCCGCGCCGGAACATCGTGAACAGGCCTCCCTCATCCGCAAACTCCTGGCAGTCTATGCGCGCTCTGAAGATCTGGTGCGGATCGGCGCCTACAAACCCGGCGCCGATCCCGATCTCGATCGCGCTCTGGGCGCGCGCGACGCCATCCGGGCCTTCCTGACCCAGCGGGCGCAGGACCACGTCGGCTTTGCCGATTGCCTGCAGCGGCTGGCCGCGCTGGCAGCCGGAGTGTAAACCCTCTTATGGCTATTTCGCGTGCGATGCGTCGTCTGCTGCGGGTCCTGGTTCTCGAAGAAGAGCAGTGCCAGACAGCGCTCGAATCGGCATTGGGCGAACTCCGGCGGCTGGAACAGGCTCTCCAGGCAGCGGCTGACCGGGATCGCGGCGGACGGCGGCTCATTACCGCCAGCGCCGGCAGCGGAGAATGGACAGACCGTCTCTCCGGTCTTGAAGAAACGCGTGCAGCCCACAGGCGCAAAATGCTCCTCGCGCCCCGGATCGACGATGCGCAGCAGGAAATCGACGGGTTGCGCCGGGCCTATCTTGCCAAGCGGGTCGAGCGCCGCCAGGCCGAGACCCTCATTCAAGAGGCCGAGGCCAGAGATGCGATCGAGGCCGACCGGCGTAGCCAGCAGGCGCTCGACGATTGGTATCTGAACCGGCTGCATCGGGCCGCATCGAAGACAGACCGGCCGCCCCATTCCTGACGATTTTCTAACCCGCTCTGACCATTCTTGGCACAGTGTCTGCATCGTTTTCGGACATGCCTGCCGCATCAGGATTCGAGATCGCACCCGGAGCGCAGTTATCATCCGGCCCGTACGCAGCAGGGACCCCAGCGATCCACGGCGCCGTCGGGGCTATGCCAGGCAGCCTGAGCTTCAAAAGCAGTTGGCAGTCGATGCTGGCGTCCATGGGCGCGGCCCCGGTGCAGGCCGAAGCTCCGGAGCAGCAAGTGGAAACAGGGCTCGTGAACGGCCCGGCTCAAAAGGGAACAGACAGTGCCCAGGAACCTGTTTCCCTGACAACCCAGCCGGATACGGCAACTCAACCGGACATGCCGTCTGCCGATCCATCTCAGGGCACAATTGCTCAGGACACAGTTGCTCAGGGCACAGTTGTGTCGCCCGCGGCCTCCATGCGCCGCCAGCTCGATCCGCAGATGGCCGAAAAAAATCCGCCCGGTGCGTCGCCATCGCGCGCGCCGGAAGACGCCGACGCAACGAATTCAGTAAGGAATTCCAAACGCGAGACCGATACCGGCGGAAAGGCGCAGAGTTCGCCTGGCGAAGGCGCATCGAATCCGCTCCCGACCGTTGCGGCGCTCGAAGTCCCGGCTCCCATTCCAAATACTGTGCTTCCGCAGCAACGCCCGGCGCGCGTGCTCCCGGACGTGACCCCGGATGCAAAGAGCTTTCCTATTGGCCTATCGGCTATGACGGCGCACTCCGGCTCGGCGGCAGCTATCAGCGCCGGAACCGATCACGGCACTTCGATTTCCGCTGCAAACACTGCGCCTGCAGAGGCACGCGAGCCGAGCCATGCCCCCTCCGCTGCTCAAACTGACCCTGCAAGCGGCGAAACAGGCTCTCCGGCCGGCGCACCGCGCGGCCAGGGTGCAGAGGTGCAACCGGATGGCGTACCAGGCCAGGCTGCGCCGGTTGCGGCGCATGGCGCGCTTGCCAACGACGGATCGAGCTCTCTGGAAGATGCGACCGCTGCAGCCTCCAACACGCCCGCGACGGAGGTTGCCGACCGCACGCAATCCGATCTCTCCGCCGGCAGACGCGGCGCAGCGCCGGAGACTTCATCCCGGTCCGTGCATGGGACCGATGCTGCCGTGCCTATGATTCAGTCGTCGGCGAACAATGCTTCCACGCAACCGGCCTCATCCCCAGGAGAAATCCCCTCGGTTGTGCATGGCATGGCAGGCGCTTCACACGCTTCTCCACACGCTTATGGAGCGGCGAACGCATCTCCCGCTATGAGCGCAAGCTTGCCCGGATCGTCATCGCGCGAGACCTTTGCAGCGCTCGATGGAGACGCGGAGCAGAGTGCGACCAGTTGGACTCACGCGGGTGCGCACAGCGCAGAGGCGGGATTCGAAGATCCGGCGCTTGGATGGGTAGGCGTGCGCGCGGACCTGAGTGCGAGCGGAGTCCATGCCGCGGTGGTGCCCGGCTCGACTGAGGCGGCACAGGCGCTCAGCGGCCACATGGCTGGATTGCATGCCTATCTAAGCGAGCAGCGTACGCCTGTCGATACGCTCACTCTGGCTTCGCCGACAAACGGAGGAGCCTATTCCAACCAGGGCATGAGCCAGCAAATGCAGCAGGGAAATGGACAGGGTACGGAACAGCGCGGCTTCATGCCGCCATCCCCGGGCCCATCAGGAACAGCATCATCTGAAACCCGGTCACCAGCAAGCAGCGTGCAGGCCATCGTTCCGTTGCAGGGACAGGGCGGCGTGTACATCTCGGTTGTGGCCTGATACAGCGATGGCCGGCGGCGCTGAAGTGCGCGGGCCGGGCAGGGAAGGCAGGAGATAGAAATGGCGACAGCGGGAATCCTTCATTCGATCATGGCGAGCCAGACACAGGCCGGAAAGGCAATCGCTACACTGGATGGTTCCACTTCAAGCGCCAATGGATCGAACAATTCCAGCAGTTCCAGTTCCAGCGACTCGGACACAATCTCCGCCAACGATTTTCTTACGCTGCTGGTGACCGAGATGCAAAACCAGGACCCCACCGCGGACAGCGATCCGAACCAGTACATCAATCAACTGGTCGAGGTAAACAGCCTCGAACAACTGATCGACATCAACCAGACGCTGAGCACCGACCTGGGCACGCCATCCTCCAGCTCAAGCGGCAGCAGCTCTGTTTCCAGCACGGCGGCTGACGCGGCCTCCACGTCGCCAGGCGCCGCTGCACTGACCCAAACGGAAAATGCACGTGCTGCGCTTCACTCCACGAAGACGGAACAAGTTCCCGGCAATCTCAGCATTCCCGGCGCCAGCGCGGCTTCTCAACGCGTGGCGCGTGCTCTTGAGCAGCCCTCCCATGGCAAGCCTATCGCTGGCCGGCTTAGCACCATCGAGCAGACCGCGCTCAACAATCGGCCATAACCGCACGGCTCGAAAGGCCGAGCCGCACGAACCTGCCCACGAACCTGCCCACGAACCTGAAGGAGAACTCATATGGCAAGTTTTTCGATTCCGCTCACCGGCCTTGAAGCCGATTCGACGGCGCTCAACACCGTGGCCAATGATCTGGCCAATATGAACACAACCGCCTTCAAGGCGCAGACCACCAATTTTTCCGATCTTTTTTATCAGCAGATCGGCTCAACCGGTGCGGGCGATCCCATCCAGGTGGGCGCAGGCGTCAAAGTGGCTTCGAACGAGACCTCCTTTACGCAGGGCTCGATCAACTCGACCGGCAACTCCACCGATGTTGCGCTCGACGGCAACGGCTTCTTCGTGGTGAGCAACGGCAACGGAGCCTACGAGTTCACGCGCGACGGCAATTTCACGCAGGATGCGAATGGCAATATCGTCACTGCGGCAGGCTTGAACGTGATGGGTTATCCGGCGGTGAATGGCGTGGTGAATACCAACGCTCCCTTGGTGCCCATCAATATCCCCGTGGGTCAGGTGCAGGAGCCGCTTGCCACCACGACGCTCAGTATGACGGCGAATCTTGACGCGTCCTCTGCCACGGGCACGCAGTTCCCGGCTCAGGTGACCGTTTACGATTCTCTGGGTGAGCCCCACGTGGCCACCGTGACCTACACGCAGACCGCCGCCAATACGTGGAGCTACTCGGTCGCGCTGCCGGCAGCCGACTTCACCAGCGGCGTCTCTACGCCGGTTACCGGCACGCTCACCTTCAACTCGAGTGGCACGCTTACTACCGTCACGCCCACAGGCGGAGCGGCAGAGACCGTGGGCACCGCTACCGGCGACGTCTCCTCGATTCCGCTCGCGTTCACAGGCCTGGCCGACGACGCTTCCAACCTGGCCATCCAGTGGAACCTGCTCGGTTCGAACGGCACGCCCACCGTCAGCCAGGTTGACACAGCCTCGGCAGTTTCCTCGACGAATCAAAACGGCTATCCCAGCGGCCAGTACCAGAGCTTCACCATTGGCTCGGATGGCACCGTCACCGTGACCTATTCGAACGGACAATTGCAGAATGTGGGCCAGGTAGCGCTGGCGAACGTCACGAATCTTCAAGGACTGGCACTGCTCGGCGACGGGAACTACGCCACCACGCTCGCCAGCGGAACGGCTTCGATTGGCACTTCCGGCTCCGCAGGCCTGGCTACCCTGCAGGATGGCGCCCTCGAAGCCTCGAATGTGAACATTTCTTCCGAGTTCTCCAACCTGATCATCGCGCAGCGCGCCTTTGAGGCCAACGCCAAGTCGGTGACCACCTTCGACACCGTCACCCAGGACACCATCAACATGGTGCATTAGAATCGAAGGCCTCAATCACGCACGGAGTTAGGGTGCTCCCAGGTCTTATCGCCGCCGACTGAGCACGACATGGGTGCCCCAGGTTTCGTCCGCCGCGGTCCGCCGCGGCGGAAGACCTGGGAAAGCACAAATCCCAACCCAAGCACTGTCATCCTGAGCGACCGACGCGCAGCGGAGGGAGTCGAAAGCCTGCCCTGAGCGTAGCCGAAGGGGACCTGCGGTTGTTCTAAACATCCCTGGGATCCGCAATCGGTCAGGTTCCACATCGTAACAACCTCGACCCAGGTCAATCCACGCCGCCTTTACAAAGACAACCGCAGATGTTTCGACTCCATTGCGAGCAAAAAACGCTCGCAACTCCGCTCAACATGACAGCGCTTGAATGGTCGGGCTGTCGAAGGGTCTGGATTTTCAGACCTGGGAAAGCACAAATCCCACCCAAGCACTGTCATCCTGAGCGAAGGCCGTCCGCTGCAGCGGACGACCGAAGCCGAAGGATCTGCGGTTGCTTCTAACCATCCATGCGATCCGCGATCGGCAGGTTCCACATCGTGCCAATCTCGACTCAGTTCAACCCATGCCGCCCTTACAAAGACAACCGCAGATCCCCTTCGACTACGCTCAGGGCAGGCTTTCGACTCGTCGCCACGGCGACTCGCTCAGGATGACAGCGCTTGAATGATCGGGCTGCCGTGACGGACCGCGGCGGGAGACTTGGGAGACCACCGGGCTTTGTCTATCGCCGCACTTCCACGAAAACGCCTCTGCCTTCGGCGAGAACCGTTCCGCTCGTATCGAGAATCTTCGATTCCACCCAATGCCTGCGTCCTTCGCCCCGGACGACGCGCCCTTCCACGCGGAGCGGCGCGCCCGAGGGCACCGGACGCAGATACTCGACCTCCAGATGCCGCGTCATGGTAGTCAGCCCACGGGCGCGGGTAGCCTTGCTCATCGCCTCATCGAGCAGTGTGGCGATGATGCCGCCATGCAGATAGCCGGGATGTCCTTCGAAGCTGTCGCCAACCGTGGGCAGCGCGACCACCGCCCCATCCCCGGCGAGCAGGAACTCGAGCTGCAGCCCCGATGCATTCGCCGGCCCGCATCCGAAGCAGCGATTGGAAGCCGAGTGCGCCATCGGCCGCAGATTTTCTTCGAGATCGCTCAATCTTCCTCCTGGTGTAGCGATAGCGCCATCGCCGACAGCCGTTCTTGCAACCTCTACAATACGAAGAGTGCAGATCATGCGTCTATCGAGCTGGACTCTACCCTTGCTTGCAACTCTCCTTGGTCTTGCTGCCTGCCGTTCCAGATCCGCGCTCACGCCGCAGCAGGTGGAAGGGAAGCACTTCTACGATGAGCGCTGCGCCCACTGCCATGAGTTCAACGACCTCGCGCTCAAGCCGGCTCCTCCGGATCTGCACAGCGTCTTCGAACGGCCCAACCTGCCCAGCGGCGCGCCGGCCACCGACGCCAACGTCGCCCGCACCATCCTTTCCGGCAAGGGCATGATGCCCTCCTTCGCCGGCCGCTTCACGGACGAACAGATGGCCGCGCTGCTCGCCTATCTGCACGCAGGCATCCGCTGACCGCCCCTGTACGTTTCTGCAAGCTTTGCGCCCGCATCGAAGATATACTTGAAGCAGCCATGGCGACCGAAAAGACATTTTATCTGGAGACCTTCGGCTGCCAGATGAACGCCCACGACTCCGAGAAGGTGATCGGCACCCTCCAGCAGCAGGGCTATCGGCAGGTCGAGTCCGAAGAAGAGGCCGGCCTGATCCTCTACAACACCTGTTCCATCCGCGATAAAGCAGAGCAAAAAGTCTTCCATCGCCTGAACGA
>JASHQE010000060.1 GCA_030037705.1 Acidobacteriaceae bacterium
ACGGCAAACGGATGGCACTTCCTGACCGGAACGCAGCCCAACATCGACGCACTCACGCAAGCGGTTGGTTTCCGGTATGTGCGCATTCCGGGGCCGGACGGCAGGCTGACGCAGTTCGCGCACGCCAGCGCGATCCAGATCGTGACGCCGGAGGGCAAGCTGGCGCAGTACTACATGGGCGTCGAGTATTCTCCCAAGGACCTGCTGCTGGGCCTGAATGAGGCGTCATCGAACCGCATCGGCTCGCCGGTGGACAACATCCTCACCTACTGCTACCACTACGATCCCCAGACCAACCGGCACTCGCTGATCATTTCGCGGGTGGTGCAGCTTGGCGGGCTTCTGACGATGGTGCTGCTGGGTGGATTTATGACGGTGATGTTCCGCCGCGATTACCGGCAGGATCACGCGGCTGGAACAGGAACGGGACAGGAAAAAAGGTGAACGGATAACGGAATGAGCCACATCAGCCCAGTACTCTGGCAGTTTCTCGTCAAGTGGTTGACGAATTTTGCGCTGTTTCCGCCCGAGGCGTCGAAGATCGCGCCGCAAGCCGACGCGCTGTACTTTTTCATGGTCCTGGTCAGCCTCGTGGGCCTGACGATCGTTGTATTACTGATTGTCGGTTTTTCCATCCTCTACAGCAAGAAACGCCATCCTGAAGCAGTACAGATCGAGGGGTCCACGCTGCTGGAGGCAACCTGGACGATTATTCCACTCGGCCTGTTTCTGATCATGTTCGTGTGGGGCGCGCTGCTTTACTTCCGCATCTACACGCCGCCTGCGAACGCGATGAACATCTATGTGGTGGGCAAGCAGTGGATGTGGAAGGCGGAGCATCCCGGCGGCCAGCACGAGATCGATTCGCTGCATGTGCCTACCGGCCGTGCGGTGCAGCTGACGATCATCTCGCAGGACGTGTTTCACAGCTTTTCGATCCCTGCCTTTCGCGTGAAGCGTGAGGCGATTCCGGGCCGCTATACGACCGTCTGGTTCGAGGCCACGACGCCGGGCACCTATCACCTCTTCTGCACGCAGTATTGCGGAACCAACCACTCGCAGATGATTGGCGATGTGGTGGTGATGACGCCGGACGACTTCAGGAAGTGGCTGCAGGGCTCAACCAGCGGCCATTCGCTGGCCCAGGACGGCGAGCGGCTCTTTGCCAGTTTGAGCTGCAACGCCTGCCATAACACCCGGCCGGATGCCCGCGGTCCCAATCTGGTGGGCGTGTACGGGTCGCACCTCGCGCTCGCGAACGGCCAGACGGTCACGGTGGATGATGCGTACCTGCGCCAGGCGATCTTGAACCCATCGCAGAATATCACCCAGGGTTACGCTCCGATCATGCCCACATACCAAGGCCAGATCAGCGAAGAGGGCGTCTTCGCGCTGGTGGAATATCTCAAGAATCTCGATTCGGACTACCGCATCCAGCAAACCCTAAATACTACCGTTTTGCCTGCTGACAGCGAGGGCAAAGCTGGCGGACAAACCCCCGCTGCGGCAAAAGCCGGCGGACAAGGGCGGGGACCAGGGGAGGTTCAACAATGAGCGCAGCGACGATCGTCAGTCTTCCGGATCAGGCCACGGCCAGGATTCCGAAGATGAATTTCCTGAGCAAGGAGAACGGTCTGCTGAGCTGGCTGCTTACCGGCGACCACAAGCGGATCGCGACCCTTTATCTGATCTCGATTACGTTCTTCTTCTTTATCGGCGGTGCGCTCGCCGGGCTGATCCGGCTGGAGCTGCTCACGCCGCAGAGCGACCTGATGGCGGCCGACACCTACAACAAGGTGTTTTCCATGCACGGCCTCATCATGGTGTTCTTTTTCCTGGTGCCGTCGGTGCCGGCCACCATCGGCAATTTTGTGATCCCGATGATGGTGGGGGCCAAGGATCTGGCTCTGCCTAAGATCAACCTGCTGAGCTGGTATCTCTATATCGTCGCCGGCGGAATGATGCTGTATACGATGGCTACGGGCGGAGTCGATACCGGCTGGACCTTCACAACCCCGCTCTCCACGCATTATCTCAACAGCAACGTCATTTCGGCGGGTCTGGCGGTCTTTGTGGCCGGCTTCAGCTCGATCTTTACCGGGCTGAACTTCATCGTGACCATCCACAAGATGCGCTGCCCGGGCATGACCTGGTTCCGGCTGCCGCTGTTTGTGTGGTCGAACTACGCGGCCTCGATCCTGATGGTGCTGGGCACGCCGGTGCTGGCCATCACGCTGGTGCTGGTGGTTCTGGAGCGCACGGTGCACATCGGGGTCTTCGACCCGGCGATGGGCGGCGATCCGCTGCTCTTCCAGCACCTGTTCTGGTTCTACTCGCACCCGGCCGTCTACATTATGATTCTGCCCGGCATGGGCGTGATCTCCGAAGTGGTTTCGACCTTCAGCCGCAAGCGGGTCTTTGGCTATACGGCGGTCGCGTTTTCCTCGGTGGCTATCGCGGTCTTTGGCTTCTTCGTCTGGGCCCATCACATGTTCATCATGGGCATCTCGAACTACGCGGCGCTGGTTTTTTCATTGCTGACGATGCTGGTGGCGGTGCCTTCGGCGATCAAGATCTTCAACTGGGCCTTCACGCTCTACAACGGTTCCATCACCTTTGAGACGCCGATGCTCTACGCCTTCGGCTTCATGGGGTTGTTCACCATCGGCGGCATGACCGGCGTCTTTCTGGGCGCAACCGGCACCGACATTCACCTGACGGAGACCTACTTCATCGTGGCCCACTTCCACTTCGTGATGGTGGGCGGCATGTTGATGGCTTTCCTTTCGGGCGTTCACTTCTGGTGGCCGAAGTGGACGGGACGCATGTACCCGGAGAAGATCTCGCAGCTCGCGGCGCTGATTACGTTCATCGGCTTCAATTTCACGTTCTTCCCGCAATTCATTCTCGGCACGCTGGGCATGCCGCGGCGCTACGCCGCTTACCCGCCCGAGTTCCAGGCGCTGAATGTCTTCTCCTCCGCGGGTGCGACAATTCTGGGCGTGGGTTACCTGCTGCCCATTCTCTATCTCACCTGGTCGCTGAAATATGGCGAGATTGCGGGAGAGAATCCCTGGCAGGCTACGGGCCTGGAGTGGCAGACCCAGTCGCCGCCGCTGACCGAGAACTTCCCTGAGATTCCTATCATGGACCACGAAGCTTATGACTACGAATGGCTGGCGCGCCAGCAACAGAAAGAGGTAGCCAGTGTCGGATAGCACGGCCACGGCAAACGGCACGCTGGCGGAGGCTCATCACGAGCATCCGCCGTACCAGCGCCACCACTTCGAGACCGTCAGCCAGCAGTTCGATGCCACAAATTTCGCCATGTGGCTCTTTCTGTTGACCGAGGTCATGTTCTTCGGCGGTCTTTTTACCGCCTATCTGATCATGCGCAACTGGTACTACCCGGCCTTTGTGGAGGGCTCGCACCAGTTGAGCATCTTCTGGGGCACGGCCAACACGACGGTGCTGATCCTCTCCAGTTTCACGATGGCCATGGGCGTCTGGTCAGCGCAGATGAAACGCAAGGGTATGCTGCTGTTTTTTCTCGGGCTTACATTTGTTCTCGGCCTCGTCTTTCTTGGCATCAAGAGCATCGAATGGCACGAGAAATGGGAGAAGAGCCACGTTCCAGGCCTGCGTTACAGCGGGCAATCCTTTCTGAATCCGGCATCGGACCCCGAGGTCTACGCTGAGTACCACGACAAACCTCTTGCGCCGGACATGGCCAGCAAGACCGAGCAGTATTTCTTTCTCTATTTCGCCATGACCGGCATGCACGCGCTGCACATGGTGATCGGCATCGGCATTCTGGGATTCATGATCATTCGCGCGAAGGCCGGAGCGTATACCTCCGGGCATTACACATTTGTTGAAAACTTCGGCCTCTATTGGCACTTCGTCGACATCATCTGGATCTTCCTGTTCCCGCTTCTATATTTGATCAGCAGATATTGAGGATTGACGGCATGAACGAACATCACGGACAAAACGACCAGGAACATCATATCGTCAGCCCGTTTATTTACCTGGCGATACTTCTTTGTCTGTTAGCGGCTACGGGGCTTACGGTGTGGGCCTCTTACATCGACCTGGGCGAGTGGCACATTGCGCGAGGGGTGACTCTGTTCTGGAATCCGGTCGTCGCGCTGGCGATCGCCTGCACCAAGATGATCCTGGTGGTGCTGTTTTTCATGCACGTGAAATACAGTCCGAAGCTGACCAAGCTGACGGTCATCTCCGGCGTCTTCATCTTCCTCGGGCTGATCAGCATGACGTTGGCCGACTACATGAGCCGCGCGTGGGGACGGTGGTAGAGGAAGCTTCTAGCCACTAGCTTCTAGGCTGTATCGACATATAGCGTGGTGAACCATGGGCAAAAATCAGTGCCAGACGTGGGGAACCGCAGATGTTTCGACTTTCCGCCGCGGCGGACCGCGGCGGACTTCGCTCAACATGACAGTGCTTGACTTACTTTTCAGCAACTTAGAGTTGGTCTATATGTCGATACGGCCTAGCTCTTAGCTTTTGACAAAGGCCGCCCGCGGGCGGCCTTTGTCAGTGCCAAAGTTAAAGACCACTGAACCCTGTCTTTTGCCGGTGATGGGTCAGTTTGCGTAAAACCATCCCTCAGGGGCTAAAGCCCGCATACATTTTGATCTGTTTACGGCACGGCTAAAGCCGTGCCCTTTCAAACTGACCCACTACCCTTTTGCCCGCACCCATTTCCCGTAGACCGGCTCTGGTCTATAATGGGCCGCAACTTCCGATCCCCCACAACTGGAACTCTCTTTGGCGCGATCCCGGGGATTTTGCGCTCGTTTCTGTTGGCGGAACGCAAAGAAACGCGAGGCGGAATCGGGATGCAGGGGAGCAGAGCGAATGGGACGCAATTGCGGAGGTCCAGCCAGGGAGGTCGCTGCGAACGCGGTCGCCGCGTGGGGACATGGGGGCGCGGGATTGCCGGCTCTGGGGTATTTGCCCTCGCCATTCTTGCGAATATGCCTTTACCCGCCCAAAGCGGTACTGCGACCTGGCAGCCGCTCGGGCCCACCGCGGTCCAGACGCAGAACTTTGGCCTGGTGACAGGCCGCATCTCCGCGCTCGAGCTTGATCCCTCCGACCAGACCGGAAACCGTTTCTACATAGGAACCACGGGCGGAGGGGTGTGGGCAGCGAACAATGCGGATGCGTCTGATGGTTCGTCGATCGTCTTTACGCCGCTCACGGATGCCGTCAACGCACTGGGCGGAGCCGTTGACGCGTCGATCAGCATAGGGGCGCTTACCGTGCAGCCCGGCGGGACGGGAGTGATCCTCGCCGGAACGGGCGATCCCAATGACGCGCTCGACTCCTACTATGGCGCGGGAATCCTGCGCTCCACGGACGATGGGGTCACGTGGACGCTGATTCAGGAGACGCGCGACGCCGAGGACGGCCTGAGCGGGCAGGATTTCAGCTTTGTCGGCGAAAGCGTTGCCGGGTTTGCCTGGAGCACAGCGAATCCCCAGCTTGTGGTTGCAGCGGTCTCACAGGCATATGAAGGCACGCTGGTGAATGCGGTGCGTCCGAACTTGAGCTATGAAGGTCTTTACTACTCCTCCGACAGCGGAGCCACGTGGCATCTGGCGGCGATCACGGACGGCAATGGCCAAGATACGCAAGGAGATGTGCAAGGACCGCTCGACGTGTTTGCCGCGCCGGATGGCAATGCGGCCACGGCCGTGGCGTGGAATCCGGTGCGCCAGGCGTTCATTGCTGCGGTGCGCTACCACGGCTATTACCAGTCGGCCGACGGCATGACGTGGACGCGCATGGCAGCGCAGCCCGGCTCCGGGCTTACGACTGCTCTCTGCCCGAACAACCTTGGCACAACTGGCTCAACCACTTGCCCCATCTTTCGCGGCGCTCTGGCTGTCAATCCCGGGAGCGGTGATACGTTTGCATGGACGGTCGACATCAACAATCAGGACCAAGGGCTCTGGCAGGATGCGTGCAATTTGAACGGCAGCACGTGCGCGAACGAAACAATTACCTTTGCCAAACAATGGAGCACGGCTGCGCTGGAGACCGCCACGAACGCGGGCGGCGCCACGATTGCGAACGGAAATTACAACTTCACGCTGGCGGCAATTCCGAGCGGGCAGGACACGTTGCTGCTGGCGGGCGACAACGATCTATGGAAGTGCAGCCTGGCCGCGGGTTGCGCGTGGCGCAATACGACAAACTCCGCCGGCTGCATGAGTGCGCAAGTGGGCGAATTTCAGCACGCATTAGCCTGGAATGCGGCGAATGCGCTGGAGATCTTCGTCGGCAATGACAGCGGATTATGGCGCTCGACCGATGGGATCGGCGAAACCGGTCCGCCCTGTTCCACGACGGACGCAACGCACTTTCAGAATCTTAACGGAAGCCTTGGCTCGCTGGCTGAAGTCGTGAGTCTCTCACCGGTCCTCGGCACGCCTTACACCATGATGGCTGGCCTGGGCGTAAACGGAACTGCGGGCGTTAAAGCTACAAGCGCGACCACGGACTGGCCGCAGATTCTCGGCGGATTCGGCGGTCCGGTGGCGATCGATCGAGAGAACTCCTCGAACTGGTATGCCGGCAATGGGCCCGGCGTTTCGATCTATCTGTGCTCACAGGCGGCCCCGTGCACGCCATCCGATTTTGGATCGGGCCCCCTAGTGACAGATGCCGACGTGAACCTCGCTGCCGGTGCGATGGAGACAGCCGCGCCGTTTCTGGTCGATCCTTTCGATTCCGCGCAACTGCTGATCGGGACATGCCAGTTGTGGCGCGGCCCGGCCGATGGCGTGGGCTGGAGTGCGGCGAATGCCGTGACGCCGATTCTCGACAGCGGGGCAACGAACGCTGCGTGCAATGGCGATGCGCTGATTCGCTCCATGTCCGCGATGGCATTGCCAGGCGGCGGCGAAGTGATCTATCTCGGCTTCTATGGGGCCGCCGATGGAGGCGCCGGTCTGCCCGGGCACATCTTCAGCGTGACGATCAATTCGTCTTCGGGGTCGTCTTCGGGGTCGTCTTCCGGCACTGCGCCCGCCGTCGCCGATCTCACGCTGAATCCGGTCGTCAATGACAGTCAGCCGTTTAACGCATACGGACTCGATGTCTCGAGCGTTTTTGCCGATCCGAGTGATGCGACGGGAAAGACCGTCTACGCCACGGTTGCGGGAATCGATAGCCCAGCGGAAGACGTACAGGTTATCTACCGTTCGATCGATGGTGGAGCGCACTGGACCGATCTCACCGCGAACCTTCCCGCAGCGCCGGCAAATAGTGTTGCCGTCGATCCCGGAGATCCCAACGTTATCTACCTTGCCACCGATCAGGGGGTTTTCTTCACGACACAGGTCGCGAGCTGCGCGCAGGCTCCGTACGTTTGCTGGTCGCAGTTTGGAAACGGTCTTCCCGATGCGCCGGTTGTTGCACTCCAGACTGCCGCGCCAACAGCGGCAGCGCAGGTGCTGGTTGCCGGCACTTACGGCCGCGGCATCTGGCAAACGCCGCTCTGGAGCGCGGGCGGAAGCCTCACGACTGCGACAGTCTCCCCCATGACAGTGCAATTCGGCAGTCAGATCGAAGGAACCGCGAGTGCGGCGCAGACCGTCACTCTCCAAAACACGGGGGCGGTCGCGCTGACGCCCACGTCGATTGTGGTCAGCGGCGCCTTCAGCGAGATCGATAACTGCGTGAACGCCACAGTGCCTGCCGGTGGAAGCTGTGCGATCCAGGTGGTCTTCACGCCGACAGGCATCGGGCAACAAACCGGCCAGATGACCATCGACGCCAATGTCGATAACGGAGTACAGGGCGGGCAACTCGCTGTGAGTCTCAATGGGACGGGAACGGCGGCAGCGGCTGTGACCCTGACGCCCGCCCTGGTGAACTTCAGTCCGACGGCGATCGGCTCGACCTCTGCGCCGCTGCCGATTGCCGTAGCCAACAGCAGCTCCGCGGCGGTTTCTGTCAGCGGAATCTCGGTGACCGGCCCGTTTGCTCTGGCCAGCAATGCCTGCGGCACGGTCTCGCTCGCTGCCAGCTCCGATTGCCAGATGGAGGTGGACTTCACGCCGACGCAGTCGGGCCCGGCCACGGGGATGCTCACGCTGAATGATGGCGCGGGAACGCAGACCGTCGAGCTAACTGGCACGGGCCTCTCTGCTCCTACGGATACGCTCAGCCCGCTGTCGCTCACCTTTCCGGCGGCCGCAACCGGGCAATCCTCAGCGGCGCAGACGATCACGCTCGCCAACGCAGGCGGCCTGCCGCTTGAGTCCATTTCGCTCTCCATCAGCAACGGCTTTCAGGTGACCAACGGCTGCGGCACGCAGCTCGCCGCGAACGCGGCCTGCACGCTTGCGGTTCAATTCGTTCCCACGCAGGTGGGCGGCATCTCCGGGACGCTCACCGTAACCGACGCGCTGCGCACCCAGACGGTCTCGCTCTCCGGCATAGCCGTGGCGCCGGCCGGACTCAGCGCGAGCCCGACGAGCCTGACCTTCACGAGCCCGCCGGGTGTTCCAAGCGCGCCGCAGACACTTACAGTCACGAATAACGGCGGAGCGCCGATGGCCAACATCGGCTTTGCGATTACCGGCCCGGTCACTGCCAGCTACGCGATCAGCGCGACTACGTGCGGCGCAATGCTCGCAAGCGACAGCAGTTGCACTGCGCAGGTGGTGTTCACGCCGGCCGGCCTGGGGCCCATTGCCGCGGTGCTCGACCTCTCCACTTCCACCGCGGGCGTGCAGCCGGTATCGGTTCCTCTCTCCGGGACGGGCTTCGATTTTTCAGTTTCGATCTCCGGCGCCGGCAGCATTACGGTGGCGAGCGGGCAAACTGCGAATTTTCCGCTTACGATCACGCCCAACGGAGCGCAAGGCACGTTCAGCTTTGCCTGCGGCACGCTTCCCAAGAATGCCTCCTGCATCTTCAATCCCTCCGGCGAAAGCCTCAATTTGGGTGTAGAGGGAAATGTGACCGCCGAGATCCTGACGGGCCAGTCCAACTCCGCCATGCTTTTCCATCCGTCCGCTGGAGTTCGCACTTTGCCGCTGTTGGGCGGGCTGTTCCTGCTTCCGCTCACCCTGGTGCGCCGGCGCAAATTTCTTCTGTTTGCGCTTTTGATGGTGTTTCTAGCGGCGTTGATAACCAGTTGCACAAATTCTAGCGGCGGCACCGGAGGCAGCCCAGCCGGCGGAAACGGTTCGAGCACGCCTCCCGGAACTTATACAATCCCCGTGACCATCACCTCCGCAGGCATTTCGCACTCCGTGAGCTTGACTCTGACGGTCGACTGATCAGCGGGCCTTGCCGGTTTTGCGTTTTTTGGCAGCGGCTGGTTTTGCCGCTTGTGGCTCGTCCAGGAACCGGACGAGCGGCGGAAGTTTCTGCCGGCGGCGCTCCGCTTCGCGCTGGCGGACAGAGATATAGACATCGTCCGGGTCGCACAACTTCTCTTCTTCCGCGCGCTGCTGGTTCTGATGGAGCCACGCGTCTGTCTCTTCGACGCCGTTCATCAAATACGCCATGTCCTGGCTGACGGAGGCCCGCACGTACTGAATCATGGCCTGGCGGTAGGGCATGGACTCGCGGCAGATAACGAATTTGCGGCTCAACTCTTCGAGCAACTCGACCATCTTCTGCGCATAGACATTGAGCAGATAGAGATGCTCATAGGCGGAAAACCGCAACGGCGGGTCCCCGGTTCCGGCATGGCGCACGGTATCCTGCCAGGCGCGTTCTCGCTCTTCGGAGACAACGCTGTTGCGAAAGAGCTTGAGAAAGAATGGGTTTGTGTCCGGTGCGGACCTGCGGGTATCTTTAGACGTAGCCATCTCGTCGCCTTTCTCTGGAAGGTGATGGTGGTCAGGGATACGTCAGTGTCGTTAGCACTGGCGTGTCCCGCTGCAGCGAATTGTCACCCGGCACAATGAGTACCGGAATCCTGATTACGAGGACTATAGCAAATAAAAATGAATAATGAAAGTGGTAATGGTGAAAAGTTTAAAAATTATATTTCAGTAGCTGAGGCTGCGCGCATCGTTGGTACTACGACGCAAGCTATGGCCAATTTGGTTCGGAAGGGTTACTTCACTACAAAAATAGTTGCCGGTCGCATTCTCGTTCTTCGTTCCGAAGTCGAATCATTTGTTCCGAGACCTAAAGGTCGTCCCACTAAAGAAATGCAAGCAAAGAAAAAACCTTTAAAAACGTTGCCTGAAGTTATCAATAGAAGAAATCCGGGGAAATATATCTCGCAAGCTGAGGCCGCTCGAATCCGCGGCGTGACTCAGCCTTCCATTGCAGACTTGATCCGCCGGGACCGCTTGACGCCACTCAGCGTGGCGGGCCGGACGCTGGTTCTCCGCTCCGAGGTCGAGGCGTTTGCAGCGAAACCGAATCTTGGCCGCCCTCCGAAAAAGAAAACCGGCGAAGAATCCTCTAAAAAAGCGAAGCCCCGGAAAAAACGCTCATCTTAGAGCACGGCTCACCTGGTTGAAAGTTCAGCTTTCCCACATCTCAAGAGTGCTTACCAAGTAAGAACATGGGTGCCCCAGGTCTTCCGCCGTGGCGGACCGCGGCGGAAGACCTGGGAAAGCACGAAACCCAACCATCCCATCTGGCTCTTCGTCCTTCAATTGCTGGCATCTTGCTCTCCCAGGTCTCTCTACGGAGACCTGGGGCACCCAGCATCCGTGCTGAGCTCGACATCCGAAGACCTGGGAAAGCATAAATCCCAACCCAGCGCTGTCATCCTGAGCGAAGTCGCCGCGGCGGAAAGCCGAAGGATCTGCGGTTGCTTCTGACCATCCATGCGATCCGCAATCGGCAGGTTCCACATCGTGCCAATCTCGACTCAGTTCGACCCATGCCGCCTTTACAAAGACAACCGCAGATGTTTCGACTCTCCGCCGCGGCGGACCGCGGCGGACTCCGCTCAACATGACAGTGCTTGAATGATCGGTCTGCAGCCGGGGGCACCCTCGATTTGTGCTTTGTCCTCATCCTTTGCCGGATGCCCCCGGGCTTCAGCATTTTCCGAGTCTGGACCTCTGGTATACTGGTGATTCGGCGGCCCGAGCAGAGTGGGTGCGCGTCTGCGCGATGCGGAACCGATCGACGCCGGCATCCTTTCAGAGATTTGGAGTTTTTGAGTCATGGCACAGACATGCGATATTTGCGGCAAGGGACCGCAGTTTGGCAACAACATCTCGCACGCGCACAACGTGACGCGCCGGCGCTGGAACGTGAACCTGCAGGCGGTGAAGGCGTTGGTGAACGGCGCGCCGAAACGGATTCGCGTGTGCACGAGCTGCATCAAGGCCGGCAAAATCGCTAAGGCGTAGGTCCCCGCACCCTTTCTTTTGCTTTTCGAGCAAAGAAAAACCCTGTCCGGGCGGACGGGGTTTTATTGCGTTTGCAGGCGGCTTATTGGCCTGCGCGCGAAAAGTTCAGGGATGCCGAGTTGATGCAGTAACGGAGCCCGGTCGGTCCCGGCCCATCAGGAAAGACGTGGCCCAGGTGGCCTCCGCAGCGCGCACAGGTGACTTCCACACGCCTCATGCCGTAGCTCAGGTCCTCGTGCTCTTCGACCGCTTTCGAATCGGCAGGAATCACGAAACTCGGCCAGCCGCAGCCGGAATCAAATTTGGCCCCGCTCAGAAACAGGAGCGCGCCGCAGCCGGCGCAATGGTAATTGCCCGTCTCATGATTTTGGGTGAGCGCGCCGGTAAATGGCCGTTCCGTACCTTTTTCCCGCAGCACATGGTACTGCTCCGGTGTGAGGATCTTCCGCCATTCGGCCTCACTGCGTACGAGTTTTTCCTGGGTTTCGCTCACAGGCACTCCTCAAAGCCGGGTGGACTCCAGCGGGCCCCCCATCATCGGATGCGCGCCAAGCGGAAAAGCATCTGCGCAGGCTCTTCAGACCTCGGCTCAGACCTCGGCAATGATTTCAATTTCTACCAGCGCATCCTTGGGTAGACGCGACACTTCCACGGTGCTTCGCGCGGGCGGGGCGCCGTTCCTGCCCAGATAGTTGCCATAGACCGCGTTCATCGCCATGAAGTCGTTGAAATCTTTGAGGTAAACGGTAGCCTTGACAGCCCGGTCCAGGCTGCTGCCGGCTGCGTCCAGAATCGCTTTCAGGTTTTCGAGCGCGCGTGCCGTCTGTTCGGCGATTCCGCCCGGCACCAACTCTCCGGTGCCGGGAACCAGCGCGATCTGTCCAGCCGTGTAGACCAGATTTCCTGAGCGAATGGCTTGCGAATAGGGTCCGATCGCTGTCGGCGCCTTAGCGGTCTCAATCGCTTCTATCGTCATAGGGTTGATTGTAAACGGACGGGCGCCGCAGGGACCTGAATCCAAACCTGGCGCTCGAGATCAGGCCCATGCAGGCTCATGGTGGTTCCTACGTTTTAAGAAATGGCGCGGCCCTTTCAAACTCCGGCTAGGACAGGCTTTAGTGTGGTGTCTTAGAATCTGTCTAAAAACTCGCTGCCTTGAAGGGGCACGGCTTTACAGCTTGCTGAAAAAAGCCGCGTCTCAGTGATTTCTGGCTCAGTCCGGGCGTTTCGCGCGCCAGACGAAGGTTGATCGTCGTTGTTTTTTGATCTCCGCCGGGCGTTTTTTCGCCGTGGGGAGACACCTGTCCTTGCTCAGGCCCTTGCCTGAATCGGAATCAGCTTGCTCATGCGC
>JASHQE010000009.1 GCA_030037705.1 Acidobacteriaceae bacterium
GGATCTGCGGTTCGGGCTTCAATTCACACAACGAACTTCTGGTAAGACTGTCGAGCTTTGAGATACGTATGGCTCATCGGTTGACTGCGGATCGTGCTTTCCCAGGTCTCTCCGCCGCGGCGGACGAGACCCTTCGACTACGCTCAGGGCAGGCTCTGGGGCACCCACAACTATAGTTGCCTATGGTTAGTATACAAAACTATAATTGCTGTTTCAATTAGAAAATAAAGGCCACGATGAACTTGTGGCCAAACCTGTCGGAGCTGATAAAAAACGAAGATTTGGGACGCCAAGAGAGGTCTTTGGATTGGCAATCACTGAACTTCGTGTGCGAAGAGGTGAGTCCCAGGTCACCGTCGCGTCGCGGGTTGGCTGTAAGGAGTTTTATCTTCGGAATGTCGAGCAGGGCAAAAGAAATCTAACCTTCGACATCATGTACGCCATCGTCGGCTACTTCGACATGCTCCCGATGAGCAAATTCTGGATCTTCGCTGAAAGCGCTGCTGCTCAAGCAGCCCGTTCATCTGAGTTTTGCGCCGAAATTGTATCAGCTTTAACATAACCTGTTTATATACAAAATTATAGTTGCTATTCTAATTCACCTTAGTCTTCGAGGATGGCTTGGTGACCAAGCCAATCGGAGCTGATGTAAAGCGAAAATCGAAGACGCCTAACGAGGTGTTTGGCCGCGCAGTAACGGAGATGCGGGCCGCCAAGCAGCTTTCTCAGGTCACCTTGGCTGAGGCGCTTGGCTACAGCACGTTTTATTTGGGGAGAATCGAGCGCGGCAAAGCCAATGTAACGTGTGATGTAATGGCCGCAATAAGTACCTACTTCAATATGTCCATCGGTCAATTCTGGACCTATGCCGAGAAACTGGCGCGAAAACCGAGCAGAAAGAAATGAATCGCCCCGGTTGCCGGGTGCCCCAGGTCTGGATTTTCAGACCTGGGAAAGCACAAATCCCAACCCGAGCACTGTCATCCTGAGCGAGCGTCGCCGCAGCGACCGAGCCGAAAGCTTGCCCTGAGCGAAGTCGAAGGGGATCTGCGGTTCGGGCTTCAATTCACACAACGAACTCCTGGTAAGACTGTCGAGCGGAAATGTTCATTGCCGGGTGCCCCAGAGCCTGCCCTGAGCGTAGTCGAAGGGTCTGGATTTTCAGACCTGGGAAAGCACGCGACGTGTCCCAGCGAAATCGCTGGTGGTTATGCTGATTCCGGCAATCGGCTTCATTGCGGCGGTTGTGATCCCCCGAGAAGAAAGGTTTCTCGATCGCAACTTCCATGAAGAGTATTCGCGTTATAGGACCGCTGTCCGCCGTTGGTTGTAGGTGTGTTCCTGGCAAGGTGGAAGGAGGAGCACGCAAAGGCTATGAGGCAGCCGAACTTCGCGAGTATAGGAGAAATTCCTGGTTCCCTTCAGCACCCGTGATCGGCGAAGGAACGATTCCGACCACGCTCCATTGCAGCGACGAAAAACACTCGGCCACTTTGGCGACGGCGAGCCGGTGCGCCTCCGGATCGCGGACGATGCCGCCCTTGCCGACCTGCTCGCGGCCGGCCTCGAACTGCGGCTTGACCAGAACGATGGCTTCAGTCAATGAGGGCGCGGCCGCGAGCACCGCTGGAAGCACCAGCGTGGCCGAGATGAACGAGACATCCATCACCAGGAGCGTTTTTTCTTGCCCTTCCTCGCTCACCGCCAACGATCCAGGTTCGAGCAAGCGGGCGTTGGTGCGTTCGAGCAGGCGCACGCGCGGATCACTGCGCAGCTTCATCGCGATCTGGCCGAAGCCGGTATCGACGGCGGTCACGTGCGCAGCGCCGTGCTGAAGGAGACAGTCCGTAAATCCCCCCGTGGACGCGCCGATATCGAGGCAGGCACGGCCTCTGACAGGAATCTGCCAGTGATCGAGAGCCTCCTTCAGTTTCAATCCGCCGCGGCTCACGTAGGGCTGGTCTTCGCCCAGCAGACGAACTGGAGAATCTTCCGGAATGGCAGCGCCGGGCTTATCGATCTTTTGCTCGCTGACGAGAACGCGTCCGGCGAGGATCAGAGAGCGCGCCCGCTCACGGCTGGACGCCAAGCCGCGCTCGACCAGGAGAAGATCGAGACGCGTTTTGGCGCGAGCCGCAGGCATCGAAAGAGGATTACGGAATCGCCTGGCAGGCCTGCAAGAGAGTTTGCGAGCCGGTGGGCGTGGGCACGCCGGGCAGATTGCAGGGCTGGCCGTAGCCGGGGGCGCGACTGGTGAAGTTGGCGTTGTTGCCGCTCGATCCGTTCTGGGTTGTGACGCGCACGTCGACAATGTTGCCTTCCACAAGGACGGTTGTGTCGATCTGGTCCGAGACTGTAGGCGTGGATTCGATCACGGTGAGAGAGGGGCTGTCGGGCGACGCGGCGTAGACCTTGCTGTACTCCGAATTCTGCGTATTGACAACCGTACGCGGATGCCCGACGACGGTGATGGTCTTCTCGACCGTATGCGTGCTCAGGTTGATCACCGTCACGGTGCCGTTGCCCTGGCCGGGCGCTACGTCATTCTGGTTGGCCGTATACGCTTTGCTGCCGTCGGCGAGCACCGTCACGCTGGCGGGATTGGGCGTTGCCGTGTTGCCTACGGGAATCGTGTAGGTGGTTCCGAACGTGGAGCTGTCATTGCCGTACTCATCGAGGCTGACATCGATCACACTGACCGTTCCGCCGTCGTAGTTGGCCACGACAAGCTGCTGTGTGGCCGCACTATATTCGGCATAAACGGGGCCAGCGGTTGCCGTCATGCCGGCGGTTCCGTTCGGGGGCGTTACGCCGGTAGCAGCGACGGCAGTGGTCGATAGCGGCAGAATCGGATGCGTGTAATACGTCTGACCGTTCTGGTTCACGCAGCCGGTCGGACACTGGTTATCGAGCGTATTGTCCGGGACGTTAATGACCGAAATCGTATCGCTGCCGCGGTTGAGAACAAAGAACCGTTGCTGGTCAGAGGACATGACGGCGTAGACGGGACAGCGCGCGTTGAGGGAGCCGGTCGATGCAGTTGGATCGAGGACGATCGGCGTATCGGCTACGTCGCTCGCGATCTCGATGCCGGTGGCAACGCCGTTAGAGGTCACGGTTGTGGGCGAAGAGTTGCAGGCCATCGAGCTGGTGACATTCTGGCTCAGAACATACTCGCGCTCGCCGGTAAGCGTGGGTGGTCCGAAGATGGAGACCGGCATCGCCGCTGGTGCAGAGGCCGTGCCTACCGGAATGGAAAGCTTGAAGGTCTCGGGCGATCCCGCAAAGACATCGGCAACGTTGCCATTGAGGTCGGCGGCCCAAAGACTGGAGGAGGGAGCCATCATGTTGACCGGCAATGCAGTGAACGGCAGCGTAGACTGGGTTACAAGCTTCGCCTGCAATGTGGTGCTGACGGGAAAGTTTGTCAGTGTGCCGTCAGAGTTGATGGTGTAGCCCGTCGAGCCGGTCTCATCGATGGTGAAGACGTAAGGACCAATACCGATCGGCGATTCAGCCATAATGGTATCGCCGGAGTAGTCAATGATGGTGGCGACGCCGGGAGTGGTGGACGAAGTGGACGACACCGTCACCACGTATGAGATAGGCTGGGCTGCCGGTCCGCTGGATGTAATAGGTGTGACGACGGGCCGGTAATTATTGCCGCATCCGGCGATCAGGGCCGAGACCACGAGGGCTGCGCCCGCCTCTGCCAGCAGCGCGCGCGCCTGGCCTGAAATCATAGGAAAAAGCCTCATTCAAAAATCTTTCCTGCTTCTCTGTGATTGTAAATCAGCCGGATGGACGGAACCGGCTCTGCGCCGATCGAACCTGCGCACGGCCCTCGGCCGGGAATTCACCTTAGAGAGACGGGCCGCAAGCGAAAAGGACAACCTGAATGGAGAACTGATTCGCGGATGCTAAAGCAGTTCCCGACGGAGCGAGGGGTTTTAACCCCTGAGGGATATTCTTTGCCCTGCAAACACTGTTCTCCGATTCGTCAGACGCTGCCTGACGCCTGTACGAGCCGGAACGATACGATTAAGTCGTGACCCAAAGCGAGTTGGCCTGGCAATCGAAGCTGGTATTACTCCTCGTGTTGCCGTTTGTGGGAGCGGACACGGTGCTCGAAACGAACTTCTGGTGGGCGCAGGACCGGACCGTGGCCATCTGGACGCTGGGTTTGAGCGTGTTGCTGGGAGTGGTCACCTGGAAGCTGCGCGCGGCCACGCCGCAGGCTGCAGCAACGGGCGCGGCAATCACCGCCAGCCTGATGTTTTCGACCGTGACATTTCCTTATGTTCCCTTGCATACGGCCATGACTCCGGTGGTGGCCGTTTCCCTGCTCGCCTTCGCCGCCACACGCATAGGCCGGGTGCAGAAAGAACGGCTTGGCACAGCGGAAGCGCGAAAGGGCCGCTCCGCTGCCCAGATCGCCGCGAATCTGGGCATTGCCGCGCTAGTGACGAGCTATGCTGCGAGCGACGCCGCGCAGGCATGGGCAATCGACAGCCAGCGGTTCGCGCACGGAACAACGAAGCTTTTCGCCGCCGGACTGGCCGCCGCACTGGCGGAAGCCGCCGCGGACACAGTTTCGTCAGAGACCGGACAGGTCTTTGGCGGACGCCCCTGGATGATTACGACATTGCGCAGCGTCGAACCCGGCCGCGACGGCGCGGTGAGCCTGATCGGAACGCTGGCCGGCGTCACGGCCGGCGCCGTGGTTGCGGCGCTGGGTACGTGGGCGCTGCGTGGCGATGTGGAGCTGTTCGCCGTAGCCACGGCAGGTGCCGTCTTCGGCTTATTCTTCGACAGTCTGCTCGGCGCCACGCTCGAGGCGCGAGGTTGGCTGAACAACGACGCGGTGAATTTTCTCTCGACAGCCAGCGCGGCTCTGTTCGCCTTGGCGATTGGTATGATGCTGTGAGGGTTCCCAAGTTCGAATGGAAGAAGATACGGCCTTGGTAGTGTTTCAGTTTGAAGGGGCACGGCTTTAGCCGCGCCGTAAACAGATCAAAATGTGTGCGGGCTTTAGCCCCCGAGGGATGGTTTTACGCAAACTGAGCCACTACCGCGGCCTTCCATCCTTTTAACTTGACAGAAAAAATCGATAGGATGGGGCAAGGAGCAACGGAGTGGATCGATGGCGCCTTTGATCGTGCTTATCGTCTCTAGCCTGCTCTTTTGGCTCGCCGGCAAGGCGGGAGTTGCGGCGTTTGCAGATACCGGCTTCGTCCTCCGTGCATCACTGGCCTCAATGTTCGTTCTCACCGCATCAGCCCACTGGGGTAAAAGACGCCCCGACCTCATTCGCATGGTGCCGCCAGCCTTCCCGCGGCCGGATCTGCTCGTCACGATTACCGGAGTGCTGGAACTGCTGGGCATCATCGGTCTTTTGCTGCCCATCACCGCTCGAATCGCCTGCATCTGCCTGGCGCTGCTCCTGCTGGCTCTTTTCCCGGCCAATGTTTATGCAGCCCGCCAGCGATTGACCATCGCCGGAAGGCGCGTTCCCAACCTGCCGGTGCGGACGGCTATTCAGCTTGTTTTCCTTGGAGTCCTTATTGCGGCAGCATGGCTGCAATAGTTGCCGGTTGCCGCGAGGAATGTGATCAGCTTCAAAGGCCCCGAGCGGGCGCCTCAGTGCAGGCCCAGGCGCCAGAAGGTATAGCTGAGGATTTCGTGTGCGAGGCGCTCGCCTTCGAGTGCGTGATCTTCGACGGCCGGGCGGGGCCGCGGCGAAGTGAGAACGTCCAGGCCGTCGGCGGCACAGATCGCGTGAATGCGAAACAGGTGTGTGCCGTCGCTCACGATCACCAGCCTGCGCAGGCCATTGGCGCGGGCAATCACGGCAATCCGCCGCGCGGACTCTTCTGTATTGCGGCTCTCGGTTTCGGCGATGATGGCCTGCTCGGGCACGCCGCGGCTCATCAGGTACTCGCGGCCCACCGAGCCCTCGGAGTACGCGTCGCCCCCAGCCCCGCCAAGGGTGATGATCAGCGGCGCGATGCCGTGCTGGTACAGTTCGAGCGCGTGATCGAGGCGCGCGCGGAAGACCGGGGAGGGACGGCCGTCGTATTCGGCCGCGCCGAAGACGCCAATTGCATTAGAGGGAGCAGCCTGATCGAGAGTGGCGTACTTTTCAATCTGCGTGTAGACCCAGTGGCACCAGGCGAGTCCCCCGGCAACGAAGACAAGAAACAGCGCCAGCAGCACGGTCACGATCTTGCCGCGTCGCTTTCCACTTGTGCTGCGCACCATGCGCATTATCTTATCGCTGCAGGGCCATCACCACTTCGTGGGTTGGGATGACGCCCTCGCGGAGGATTTCCCAGCGGCCCGGACCGAGCGAAAGATCGACGATCGTAGTGGGCTGGGTGTGGCCGGTAGGACCGCCGTCGACGATGAGCGGAACGCGGTCGCCGATCTGGTCGCGGACGCAGCCGGCGTGCGTACACTCGCTGGCGCCCTGCAGATTTGCCGAGGTGGCTGTAATAGGCAGGCCGAAACGCTCGACGACGGCGCGCGGGATGGCTGCATCTGGCACGCGCAGGGCCACATTGCCCGTATTAGCCGTGGAGCGCAAGGGCAGCTTGGTGCCGGCCCGCACGATGATGGTAAGCGGGCCCGGCCAGAAGCGATCGGCAAGTTTGTCCAGCATCGAGTCGGTATCGCGCGCCAGAGTATACGCTTGCGCCAGGCCGGAGATGAGGAGCGAGAGCGGCTTGTGCTTCTGCCGGGTCTTGATCTGATAAATGCTCTCGACTGCGTGAAGATTCACCGGGTCCACGGCGAGGCCATAAAACGTATCGGTAGGCAGAGCGATGACATCGCCTTTGCGCAGGCAGGAGACGATGTAATCGATCCGGTCCGATTGGGGTTCATCGGGATGGACGCGCAAGATTTCCGCGGACAAGAAGACCCACCTCAGTTTCCCGGATTTGCGAGCAAAACCAGAATGCACTCGCTTTGGTTTTGCGCTTCAGGCAATCGCCGGATTGGTATGGGGCGAAATCGCTGCTGCAAGTGAATTTCTGTGCGCCGAATCCGCTTTGCACACCGCTTGGCCAACCTTCAGAGATCCGCGAAATGCCGAGAGATGCCGTAAAGACGGAAGTTATCACAGCACCAGCCGTGGTGCAAGTTTGGCCGCGTGACTTATACCCGCCATTTAAGGTAGTGGGTCAGTTTGAAGGGGCATGGCTTTAGCCATGCCGAAAAGGCGCAAAATTCGATGGGGTTTAACCCCTGGGATGGGTTTACGCAAACTGACCCACTGCCCCATTTAAGGGAAAGTTAATAACAGGCCCTAGAATTGGCAGTAGCGCCCGAGGATTTCGATGCCCGTCCGGATGGTACAGAGCAAGCAGAATGCACGATTGAAGGAGCTGCGGGGGGCGCTCGCGTCTTCCGGACGCAACAAAAGCGACATAGCTGGCATCGAAGGACCGAACCTTATCGCAGAAGCCGTGCGGGCCGGGCTTAAGATCGACTCTGTCTTCATCGCGCCGGAAGCGGTGCGCTTGCTCGATGCATGGGCGCTGCCCGCGGAAACGGAGATTTTGCTGGCGCCTAAGATGCTGCTCAACTCGGCGCTGACAACGGAGACGCCGCAGCCGGCAGCGGCGCTGGTAAGGCCGCATCCATGGAGTTGGGACAATGTGCTCGCCGCCGAGCCAGGCCGCGCCGCGCTGATTGTTGTGCTGGCGGGCCTGCAGGATCCCGGCAATCTTGGCACGATCCTGCGTTCGGCCGAAGCATTTGGAGCAACGGGCGTGATCGGTTTGCCCGGGACGGTGAGCGCATGGAATCCTAAAGCAGTGCGAGCCTCGGCGGGGAGCGTCTTCCGCGTGCCGGTGCTTTGTGCGAGCGTGGAAGAATGCTTCCGGTGCCTGCGCGGAAAGAATGTAACGATCTGGGCGACGGCGACGCGCGATGCGAAAGAAACGCATTGCGCCGACCTCAGCGGGGCCGCGGCCTTCATCATCGGCAACGAAGGCAACGGCGTGGATCGGGCACTGGCCGCCAGGACCGATGGCGCAATCACCATTCCCTGCCCAGGTCCTGTGGAAAGCCTGAATGCGGCGGTGGCTGCGAGCGTGCTGCTCTATGAGGCTTCGCGGCAACGCGCCGCCCGTCTTGCTGCCAGGAGCGCACGATGAGTTTATTTGAAGGCGTACCTGCCGGGCCACAACCCTCCTCCAGAACTCCGTCTCGCGCACTGGCAGCGGCGCCGCTGGCGGAGAGGATGCGGCCACACAGCCTGGAGGAGTACAGAGGGCAGGAGCATCTGCTCGGGCCGGGCAAGCCGCTGCGGGTGCAGATCGAACGCGAGCGGTTCGATGGATCGGGGGCGAGCTCCATGATCTTCTGGGGTCCGCCGGGAGTAGGCAAAACCACGCTGGCCAAGATGATTGCCGAGACCACACAGGCGAACTTCATCGAGTTTTCCGCGGTGACGAGCGGTATCAAGGAGATCAAGCAGGTAATGGCGGATGCGGCGCGGGCCGCGGAGATGCACGCGCGCACGATTCTCTTTATAGACGAGATTCACCGCTTCAACAAGGCGCAGCAGGATGCATTTCTGCCCTATGTGGAGCGGGGCACGATCCGGCTGATCGGCGCGACCACGGAAAATCCGTCGTTCGAAATTATCTCCGCGCTGCTTTCGCGTTGCCGCGTGTACGTGCTGCAGCCGTTGAGCGATGCTTCCATCGAACAGCTCCTCGAAAAAGCGCTGGCGGACCAAGAACGCGGCCTCGGCCGCCTTGGGTTGACCGCCGACAACGATGCGTTGGATCTGATCGCGAGCTACTCGAGCGGCGACTGCCGCAGCGCGTACAACACGCTGGAGGTTGCGGCGCAGCTTGCAGTGGAAGGCTCGAAGAAGATCGATCGCTCCGTGGCTGCAGAGGCCATCCAGCAGCGCGTGCTGGTGTATGACAAGAGCGGTGAGGAGCACTACAACCTGATCTCCGCGCTGCACAAGAGCGTGCGCAACTCTGACCCCGACGCGGCGCTTTACTGGCTGGGCCGGATGTTTGCGGCCGGCGAGGACCCGCTGTACCTTGCGCGGCGCGTGGTCCGGATGGCTGTCGAAGATATCGGGCTGGCCGCTCCCGAGGCGTTGAATTTATGCCTGTCCGCAAAGCAGGCGATGGAGTTTCTCGGCTCGCCGGAGGGAGATCTCGCGCTGGCGGAAGCGGTGGTGTATCTCGCGCTCGCGCCGAAATCGAACGCGGTCTACACGGCGTATGGCGCAGCGCTCGAAGACGTGGAGCACACGCGGCAACAACCGGTGCCGCTCCATCTTCGCAATGCGCCCACGCGGTTGATGAAGGAGCTGGGTTATAGCGCTGGTTACAAATACGCGCACGATGAAGAAAGCAAAGTGGCCGATATGGACTGCCTGCCGGAGCCGCTCCAGGGACGCAGCTACTACCAGCCCACGCAGGAGGGCCGCGAGAAGCAACTGGCGCAAAGGATGGAGGAGATCCGGAGAATCAGGACAGGCAAGCGCGGCCAGTAAATGATA
>JASHQE010000061.1 GCA_030037705.1 Acidobacteriaceae bacterium
GAGAGCAAAGCGGCGAGAATGGCCGCTCCGTAGGAATTCGCAAGTACCCACGCAAGCCAGATAACGGTGATGAAGATTGGAATCGAGATAGCTTGCTTGAGCACGTCCATCCACGCGCCGGGCCGGGGCAGCAGGCGCGTCCACGCGGGTTGCAGCGTGAGCGCAAGATAGGGCGCGGCGAGGCCGAGCGCCAGCGCAGTGAAGATGGCAAAGGTGACGGCTGCGGGTTGGGCAAGTGCGTAGCCGATGGCTGCAGCCATGAACGGGCCAGTACACGGAGTAGCGACAATGACGGCAAGGACTCCGGTAAAGAAGCTGCCGGTGTAGCCCCGCTTTGCAGCGAGCGAGCCACCGGCGCTGGTGAGCGAGAGGCCGAGTTCGAATTGTCCGGCGAGCGAGAGCCCGAGGAAGAAGAGCAGCGAGGCCATCAGCGCCAGGAAAATGGGTGATTGGAACTGGAATCCCCAGCCGAGGCTCGCGCCCGCTCCGCGCAGCACGAGCAACGCGGCGACAAGAATCCAGAAGGAGGCAAGGATGCCCGCAGTGTAGACGAGGCCATGGGTGCGCAGTTTATGGCGTTCTTCACTGCCGGAGTTCACGAGCGCAAGGCCCTTCAGGAAGAGCACGGGAAAGACGCAGGGCATGAGGTTGAGCAGCAGCCCGCCTAGAAAGGCGAGGCCGGCGATACGAGCCAATGCGCCGGGCGAAAACGAGGGCGCCGGAGGCGCGATGGTTCCGGGCGCGGCTGAGATCTGGTAATTTCTGCCGCCGGAGAGTTCAAGAACTCCGCTCAGTTGCGCGGGATTCGCGGTGAGATTTGCATCTTTCTTGAGATCGAGGATCAGGCCTTTTGCCGTCGGCGTGAGCTGCTGCGGAGATGGATTATCGAGGATGCTCTGGTCAGACGGGAAGAATGCGGCTTGCGTCTCGCGCTGGCCGGTTTCAACGGCGAGGCGGAAGCCGGTGGACGTGGATTGAAAGACGATTTTGCCGGCGGAGGGTAAAGATTGAGGCAGCGAATCGATCCCACGCTGCCAGAGCGCCTGGTCGACGGAGGATGTGGTCAAGGCTTCCGGGCGCGCCGAGCCAAGTTGAACTTTTTCTTCAAGTTCAGCTTTGCCGGGAATGCATACCTCGCGGCAGACAAGCCAGGAAACTTTGGCATCCAGCGCGGCCGGACCGGGCTTTACCGATGGGTCCACGCTGAAGGAGAACGGAAAGACGACTTCATTCTCGTAGCCGAAGTCCATCAGAGGACCGAGCGGCAGGCGCTTGGGCGCGGGAAACTGGAGCGGCGCCGCGGTGACGCCGTCGGGCAGCGTCCAGCGTACATTCGGCGGCTCGCCGGAGTCGCCCGCATTCTGCCAGTAGATGTGCCAGCCCGGCTCAAGCTTGAAGTCCAGGCCGGCGTGGTTGGGCCCACCAGGATAGAGAACGCTCTGCGGAAGAACGAATTGCAGATGAAGATGCGCCGCGTCCGCTGAACTTGATGCAGCCTGCGCCGGCAGCGCAGCAGCAAACAGGACGAACAGCGCGAAGATGAGATTGAGACGGGACATCGTAAACACAAAAACCGACCCTACGGATTGGACTTAGTTTACTGGACGAAAGTTACGGCCGGGATGCCTCCTGGACGACAATCGGGCGCTGGTTCGCGGTTTCCCACCCTTTTCGCACAGAACGCGAAAAGGATGGGGCGCAGAAGGTTAGCACGAAGGGCTAGTCGGCTGCGTGCAGTTCGGGGTGGGCGGCGTGCTGGCGGAAGATGCAGTCGTTCTGGACGACCTTGACGCCGGCGGTGCGGGCGCGGACGACGGCTTCCTCGTGAATGACACCATCCTGCAGCCAGAGATAGGGAATGCCGAGCCGGATGACGTCGTCGATGATGGGCGGAACATGCTCCGAGGCGCGAAAGACGTCGACGAGATCGAGACCAGCACCCGTTTGCTCGCGCGCAGCAGCCTGAGCAGCATCGAGATCGGAATAGCAGGGCCGGCCAAGCACCTGCTTGAGCGTCGGATTGACGGCAAACACGCGATAGCCGTTCGCGGCCAGATATTTGCCGATGTGGTGGCTGGCGCGGGTCGGTTTATCGCTCATGCCGACGACGGCGATGGTCTTGGCCGTGCGCAGCATTTCTTCGATGATGGCGGAATCATTGCCGGTCATGCAGTCCCTCAGGGGCGCTAAAGCCCGTGGTTTTTTTGTTGTTCTTGCGGCATGACCCAAAAGCCTGCCCTGAGCTTGCCGAAGGGTCGAGCCCTGTTACAAAACCTCACGAAATTCCGCTACACGTCCATCTCATCATCCGTGCCGCTCGCAACCGCTGTCCCGCGCCTTTTGGCCAGCAGATAGCCGCGCAGAAAAGGCTCGAGATAACCGTCGAGCACTTTGTCCACATCCCCCACTTCGACCTTGGTGCGGTGGTCCTTGGCCATGCGGTACGGCTGCAGCACGTATGACCGGATCTGCGAGCCGAAATTGATGTCGAGCTTGGAGTCTTCGAGCTTCTTGGTCTCCGCGCGCTTCTTTTCGAGCTCGTACTCGTAGAGACGCGAGCGCAGCATTTTGAAGGCCTTGTCGCGGTTCTTGTGCTGCGAGCGCTCGTTCTGGCACTGGACCACGATGCCGGTGGGAATGTGCGTGATACGGACGGCGGAATCGGTCGTGTTCACGTGCTGGCCGCCCTTGCCGCCGGAGCGGTAGGTGTCGACGCGCAGGTCTTCCATCTTGATGTCGACGTGGATGGAATCATCGATCTCCGGCGAGACGAAGACGGACGCGAACGAGGTGTGACGGCGCTTGGCCGAGTCGAAGGGCGAGATGCGGACGAGGCGATGCACGCCACTCTCGCCGGCAAGCTGGCCGAATGCGTATTCGCCGGCGATAGTGAAGGTGGCCGATTTGATGCCGGCCTCTTCGCCGTCCTGGTAGTCGTTCATCTCGGTCTTGAAGCCCTGCTGCTCGGCCCAGCGCAGATACATGCGCATGAGCATCTCGGCCCAGTCCTGGCTCTCAGTGCCGCCGGCGCCGGGATGGACCGTAACAATTGCATTCAGCGGATCGGCTTCGCCACTGAGCATGGTACGGGCTTCGAGAGCCTCGGCAAAGACGCCGAGATCTTTGATGCTCTTCTCCAAATCCAGGAGAACATCTTCGCCTTCGCGGGCCAGCTCGAAGTAGGCTTCAATATCGCTGGTGCGGCGGATGAGTTCTTCATCGTCGGCAACAAGCTGCTCAAGCCGCTTGCGGTCGCGCATCAGCGGCTGCGATGCCGCAGGGTCAGACCACAGGGCCGGATCGGCGAGCCTGGTTTCTATTTGAGAAAGTTCCCTGCGAATGCGGGCAGGGTCAAAGATACTCCCGCAGGTCGCGCACCTGAGTGCGCACGGGAGCGTAAGCGAATTCGAGATCGTTTAAAGACGACATCTGCTCGTTGGACCTGACTTCAATTAGCAAGTTAGCGAGTTAGCAGGTCAGCGAGCTGGCGGGGAAACTTTTTGCCGATTCAGAGACCAGAAAACTACGCCTATCGATAGTATGGCACATGCCCATGCGAAGACATCTCCATGCGCGGCGTAGAAGGTGATATCGTCGCGGAAGGCAAACCGGGCGGGCAGGGCGTCGGCTTGATGACGGGGAATGCTCTGCCGAACGCGGCCGTAGGAATCGATCACGGCTGTTACGCCGTCATTGGTGTCGCGCAACAGCCAGCGGCGGTTTTCGATCGCCCGCATACGGGCCATGTTCAGGTGCTGCCATGGAGCGCTGGTGTCGCCGTACCAGCCGTCGTCGCTAAGGTTGACGAAAACCTGTGCACCGAGCTTTGCGAACTGGCGCACCTCATCGGCAAAGACCGCTTCATAGCAGATGAACACGCCGTAGCGATGCACTTCGCCATTGGATGTCTGGAAATGGAAGATGGTACGCACGGTTCCCGGGGTAAAGTGGGAAACTTTGCCGGTAAGCTTGCGCGCGAAAAAGAAGAGCTTCGGGAACGGCACGTACTCGCCCCAGGGTACGAGATGAATCTTGTCGTAACGGCCGACTTCCGCTCCATCAGCGTTGTAAATCATGGCCGAAACGTAGTCCTGTCCGCCTATGGATGGAACGAATTCTGCGCCGATGCCGTTGACGATAAGCGGCGCGTGTTCGGCGCGGGCAATGGCCGGCATGGCGTGCTGGAAGCGTGGATCGGATTCGAAAAACGGCGCGGGCGACTCCGGCCAGACGACGAGATCGGGATATGGCAGAGGCGCAGGGCACTGTGGGCTCGTGACGGGCGCGCTGGTCTGCGGGATTCCGTCGATGAAACTCTTGCAGGTTTCGCTGGCAAGCTGCGCAAACTCACGCATGTGCTGGTCCCACTCGCCGGGACCGAGCCAGTAGCCGGTGTTCTCCACGTCGAGATTAGGCTGCACGAGAACAGCAGTGGCCGAAGTGGGCTCATGCGGCACATGCATCCCGCTGAACGAAGACGCGAGCGCCATGGACACAAGGATCGACTCCCAGACTGTGGTTGTTTTTTTCCTCTGAAGCATCCTTCGGAGCGGAGTACATGCTGAAGCGATCAGCGCATTCACGGCCACGAGCACAAAGCTGATGCCATAAACGCCGGTCCAGGGTGCGAGCTGGCTGACTAGCCCATTATCCACTTGCGAGTAGCCAAGCTGATCCCACGGCACAGAGGTGATGCGAGCGGCAGCGAGTTCGAGCGCGGTCCAGAGAAACGGCGCAAAGGCCAGCGCCCATCGTGTCGATCCGGTTGCTTTCTGAATCAACGCAAGACCGAGTCCGAAGAGGCCAAAATAGAGGCCCAGAACCAGGCTGAAGAGCAAAAGAATCAGCACCGAGACCACAAGCGGTAACCCACCGTGGATCAGCATCGTGTCGTAGATCCAGTAGCAGTTTCCCATGTACCAGAGAACACCGCAGAAGTAGGCGAGCAGGAAGACCCGGCGGAGGAAGTGCGGCTCTGGAGAGTCTGGAAGCGATAGCACGGCCCAGAGCAGCGGAACCAGCCCGAACCAGGCAAAGATACCGCGCCAGGGCGGCATGGGACCGGCGATCGGAAAGGGCAGCTCCAGCAGGCCGGCAGAGAACGCGGCTGCGGCCCATGGTTGCCAGCCGCGCAGGCTCATGGCCCCCGTCTGCGCAGATGGCTGAACGGATACTGGCTGCATACAGGGCCGAGTGTAATGCATGGGACCGGACCGGCGAAAACAAGCGGAATGACGCGCGGTGGGTCCGGTTGAATTGGTTTATCTCAGGGCATGGCTTTTAGAGCTTACTGAAAAATGCTCAAGCAGGGGCTTTGTAACAGGGCATGGCTTCAGCCATGCCGAAAAGGCCCAAAATTCGAAGGGGTTTTAGTCCCCTCGACCTTTCTCCAAACTGCCCCACTACCGAATGGCGTTACAATTAAGTGCATGACCCTGGCAATTTGGGCAATGCGGCTGTTTGAAGCGATGTTTTTCATTGGGCTAGTGGGATCGGCAATCGTCGTGCTTATCAGCTTTATTGAAGACGGGAAAGAGCTGTTTGGAAAAGATTAGGAAAATCCAGCCCCTGCGGCCGCGTTGCAATATGAGGTAGTGGGTCAGTTTGAAGGGACACGGCTTCAGCCGTGCCATAAAACACCCTAGGCCGTATCGACATATAGACCAACTCTAAGTTGCTGAAAAGTAAGTCAAGCACTGTCATGTTGAGCGAAGTTGGGAGCGTTCTTTGCTCCCAACGGAGTCGAAACATCTGCGGTTCGCCACATCTGGCACTGATTTTTGCCCATGGTTCACCGGGCTATATGTCGATACAGCCTAAATTAAATGTACCTGGGCTTTAGCCCCCGAGAGATTGGCCTGCAACAAACTGATCCACTGCCAATATTTAGGTAGTGGGTCAGTTTGAAGGGGCACGGCTTTAGCCGTGCCGTAAACAGATCAAAATGTGTGCGGGCTTTAGCCCCTGAGGGATGGTTTTACGCAAACTGACCCACTGCCAATATTTATTTTTCGTTGACACTGCATTCATTCGGCCATAGACTCAGCGCAGGGCGGTGGTTTCGCCTTCGATTTCAGACGACCGGCTAGAGCGCCGGCAATTTTGCAATGGCATCCACACGTACGACCGTTGCCCCCCCGCCAGATCGCGTAAGACTTATCGTGGCATCCTCCGTGATGCTCACATTTATCTCTTTTTGGCGCGCAGCCGCCATTGTTCTCAACGACCTGGGTTCCTCAGCCTTTTATGCCGGCGGCATCGCCGAGAGTGCCGTGGGCGCGGCTGCGCCGTGGTTCATCCTCGGCATCATGCTGTTCAGCTTTGCGGTGCGCGCGGTCTATGTCGAGAGCTGTTCGATGTTTACCCGCGGCGGCGTCTACCGTGTGGTGAAGGAGGCGTTGGGCGGCACCTTCGCCAAACTCAGCGTATCTGCGCTGATGTTCGATTACATCCTCACCGGGCCGATCTCCGGCGTGTCGGCTGGGCAATATATTACGGGCCTGATGAACGAGCTGATGACGGTAGCCAACCAGGACCACTGGCTGCCACCGGCGCTGATGACGGCGCAGGGTCATCCCTTCCAGTTCAACATGGATTACACCTCGGCGCTCTTCGCGGCGCTGGTGACGATCTACTACTGGTGGCAGAACATCAAGGGAATCGAGGAGTCGAGCGGAAAGGCAATGCAGGTCATGGAGATCACCACGGTGATGGTGGTGATTCTGCTGATCTGGGGGACGTATTCTGTCTTCGTCCGCGGCGTCCATCTGCCGCCGGCGCCCGTGCCCGGCAACCTGCACTTCAGCAAAGACGCCTTGGGCTTTTTGCGGGGCCGCGGCTTGCCGATCTTTGGACTATTCGGGATTCTGATGGCCTTTGGGCACTCGATCCTGGCCATGAGCGGCGAGGAGAGCCTGGCGCAGGTCAATCGCGAGATCCAGCACCCGAAGCTCAAGAACCTGAAGCGCGCTGCAATCGTCATTGCGATCTATAGCCTGATCTTCACCGGCGGCGCGACGCTGCTGGCTTCGATGCTGATCCCCGATGGTCCGCGCACGCAAGTTTACTCAGACAACCTCATCGCCGGTCTGGCGATGTACATGGTGGGCCCGCTGTTCTGGCGCATCATCTTCCGCATCTTCGTTGTGCTGGTCGGATTCCTGATTCTCTCAGGCGCCATCAACACCTCGATCATCGGCTCGACAGGCGTCTTAATGCGCGTGGCCGAAGACGGCGTGCTGACCGACTGGTTCCGGATGCCGCACAAGAAGTTCGGCACCAGTTATCGCATCGTCAATCTGGTGTTCATCCTGCAGATGGTCACCATCATCGCCAGCCGGGGTGATGTCGATACCCTGGGCGAGGCTTACGCCTTCGGCGTGATCTGGTCGTTCACCTTCAACAGCCTGGCCATGCTGGTGTTGCGCTGGAAGTATCACGGCGAACGCGGCTGGAAGGTGCCGCCGAATATCCGGATTGGCAAGACCGAGATTCCGGTCGGACTGATCTCGGTCTTCATGGTACTGCTGACCACCGCGGTGGTGAATCTGTTCACAAAGTCCGTGGCTACAGTGAGCGGCATCGCCTTTGCAGCCGCGTTCTTCATCATCTTCACGATCTCAGAGCGGAAAAACCTCAGACTCCATGCGCTTACGGCGCGGCAGATGAAGGACCACTTCCAGTTGGAGCACCAGGAGAAGGTGAGCCGGGAGTCGGCCGCCATCCGGCCTGGCGGCGTCATGGTGACGATGCGGGACGCCGATAATCCGCTTGCGCTCAAATGGACCCTGGCCCGCACGCACACGGATGAAAAAGACGTGATTGTGATCAGTGTGCGGATGATGGGCGTAGGTGGACCTGAATATTTGAGCGCCGAGCAGCAAAGTTTCAGTGAACACGAACAGACGCTGTTCACCAAAGCCGTCTCGGTAGCGGAGAGCTTCGGCAAGAAGGTTTCGCTGCTGGTAGTGCCTGCCGGAGATATCTTTGCCGCTCTTGCGCAGAGCGCAAATTCCCTTGAAGTGGATTCCGTGGTCTCTGGACTGTCGAGCTCTATGACGGCCGAAGACCAGGCCTTCCACATGGGTCAGGCCTGGGAGGCTCTGCCCGAGCCGAAACGCCAGTTCAACTTCTACGTGATCGGGCCGGATGGCCTAGCCAAGGTCTTCTTCATCGGGCCACATGCGCCCGCTTTGAGTCCGGAAGACGTGCAACTGGTACATCGGCTCTGGCTCAACATGCGCCGCGACCCGGCTGCGGGAGACCTGCATCACAGCGATATCATCACTTACGCGCTGACGCGGCTGGCCAGCCAGTACGCGCGCGAAAAGGCTGACATTCTGCGCGAACTGCGCAACTGCCGCGCATCCGCTTCGCAAGACCGTCCGCGCTATGGAGACCAGGATTCTTCCGGCTACACCGGCGTCGCCCAGACGCAACGCGCCGTGAAGCAGACGCGCGACCAGTAGAACGGCAGCAATCAGGGGTCAGAGGTCAGACGCCGGCATCCTGAGCCTGAAGTGCGCATTCCAATAAGCTGTCATCCTGAATAATCTGTCATCCTGAGCGAATTTTGGCGCGCTTTTGCGCCAAAATGAGTCGAAGGATCTGCGGTTGCTTTTCAACGAATTTCTGCCCCGCCACACTAGGCCGTATCCACTATATAGACCAACTCTAAGTTGCTGAAAAGTAAATCAAGCACTGTCATGTTGAGCGAAGTTGGGAGCGTTCTTTGCTCCCAACGGAGTCGAAACATCTGCGGTTCGCCACGTCTGGCAATGATTTTTGCCCATGGTTCACCAGGCTATATGTCGATACCACCTAGACCGTAAACGCCTCGCCCGGCTTCCACGCGACCACCCGGACGCTGGAATCAACCAAAGCTGCGAGTTGTTCCGGCGTGCCTTTGAGCGGCGGAAATGTGCCAAAGTGGATGGGAAGAACGATCTCAGGAGCGATAAAGCGGACTGCGAGCGCGGCTTCTTTCGGCCCCATCGAAAAATGGCCGCCGATGGGCAGCATGGCCACCTTGGGCCGGTACAGTTCGCGGACCAGCTCCATGTCGCGGAAGACCGTGGTGTCGCCGGCGTGGTAGAGCACCGGGCCGTCAGCGATGGTCAGCACGAACCCTGCGGCAACGCCTACGTAATGGGTTCCCTTCTCGTCCTGTGCGCCCGCTGAGTGCCGGGCATCCACCATGGTGGCGGCTACGTCTTCGAGTTGTATCGTGCCGCCGAGATTCATCCCGATGGTGCTCTCCACCCCTTTGCCGCCAACGTACGCGGCCAGCTCGAAGATCGCCACCACGGTCGAACCATGCTTTTTTGCCACCGCTACAACATCGGACATGTGATCGCCATGGCCATGGGTAAGCAGGATGGTATGGATCTTCGAGGGCAATGGAAAATCTTTGGGGTATTTGGGGTTTTGCGCAATGAACGGATCAATCAGGATATTGTTTCCCGCCGGGGTCTGAATAAGCACAGTGGCGTGTCCGAGCCAGGTAATGCGGGTTTGCTTGGATGCAGTCATGAATTTCTCCTCTTATCAGACAGGAATCACATTGTTGGGATGACGATTGCCGGATGCACGCGGCCCGAAAACTCGCATTGGGCGAATTCCATACGATTCAATTTCCACATCGTGGTGTGCCTTTGGGTTTAAGAGATCGCTTACGGACCGCCTCTTTGAGAACTATCGCTTGACCTCGCCCGGAGGCAAGCGTACGCTACCTCAAAGGCGAATATATGGCGAAAACTGATCCACTCTTCCCTATCCTGAACGCAAAGTCCATTTCCCCTTTGGCCCACCGGGCAGCGGAAGCGCCACTCGACTCCACAGGCTGCTTCACCGAGTATCGTCCGCTCGATTCGCGCTCGATTTTGAGCAAGGTTAACTCGAAGCGCGGCGCACCCTTCAGCCATGCCATCAATCCCTACCGGGGCTGCGAGTTCGCCTGCCGGTATTGTTATGCGCGCTATACGCATGAGTTTCTGGAACTGCGCGATCCACAGGAATTCGAGCGGAAGATCTATTTCAAGGAAAATGCCGCGTGGCTTTTAGAGCAGGAGCTGCGGCGGATGAAGCCAGGGGCGCAGATCGCGCTAGGCACAGCTACTGACCCCTACCAGCCGATCGAGCGGAAACAGCGCATTACGCGCTCGTTGCTGGAGGTATTTACCAGATTCAGCGGCTTCACCCTGGGAATCGTGAGCAAATCCACGTTGATCGCGCGGGATGTGGATTTGCTGCAGGCGATTGCCGAGCACAACAGGCTGAGCGTCAACCTGACGGTGACCACGCTGAATGCAAAGCTGGCGCGGATTCTGGAGCCGCGTGCTCCGCGGCCGGATCTGCGCATCCGCACGTTGGCGCGATTGCGCGAGGCGGGATTGCGAGCCGGGGTGCTCTGCTCGCCGCTGATGCCGGGCATCACGGACAGCCGCAGTTCGATCTCTGCAGTAGCAAGAGCGGCAAAGGAAGCGGATGCGTGCTTCTTTGCGGCCGGCGCGCTGTTTTTGAAGCCCTGCTCGCTGCCGACGTTCTTCGCTTTCGTGCGCGAGCATTTTCCCGAGCAGTTGCCGGTTTATGAGAAACGCTATGCGAAGAGCGCGTTCGTCTCGACCGAGTACCAGCGGCGCGTATCCGATCTCGTTGATTCCATCTGCCGTGAATACAAGATGGGCAAGCGATATTCCGATCAGTGGAAGGAAGAGATGCGACCGAAAGGCAGGGAAAAAGTTGAGATTCAGCCGTGGCTGCCGTTTGGGACTAAGTCTCTGGCCATTTGATTTTGCACCGTCTTTGGGTGCCTGGAAAATCACAAGTTGGTAGTTGATAGACAAAACAAGCACTGTCATGTTGAGCGAAGTCCGCCGCGGCGGAGAGTCGAAACATCTGCGGTTCGCCGCACCTGGCACCGAAGTATTGAGAATCCGCTGCTTTTTGCCTGTGGTTCACCGCGCTATATGTCGATACAGCCTAGTGTCTTGTCTCTAAAGTTCGCGACATAAATACAGTTGTCATCCTGAGCGGAGGTCGCCGCGGCGACCGGAGTCGAAGGACCTGCGGTTCGGGACTTCGACTTATGTTATGAACTTCTGACTCACCACACTAGGCTGTATCGACATAGAGACCAACTCTAAGTTGCTGAAAAGTACGTCAAGCACTGTCATGTTGAGCGAAGTCCGCCGCGGAGAATCGAAATATCTGCGGTTCGTTTCCTGCCGCCGCGCGTACTTCTCCGTGAGCCCGAGCAGCCTGTTGGCCGCTCCAAGTGTCTTCTGAAAAGGATTCTTTTTTCGTGGCTTTGGAGACCTGAATGTCACCAACAACACGATGACCGACTTTGCGCACGGAATGCAGGGCGCGGTGATGGATAAGCCGGTAGTCGATCACACCGGTCTGACGGACCGCTATAACTTCCGGCTGAAGTGGACGCCCGATGATTCGCAGTTTGCACAGTTTCGCGGGACGAACGGGCCGTTGCAGCCACCGGCCGGAGACAATCCCAATGCGCCGCCGAGCTTGTATACGGCCATGCCGGAGCAACTGGGGTTGAAGATCGAGGCCGGCAAGGCGATGGATGATGTGATCGTGATCGATCACGTAGAGAAACCGTCTCCGAATTGAGACCGATGAACCGGCTATGCGGCAATGACTCCAACTTAACCCTGTGGGATGTGCCATGAAAGGTATCACGGTATAATGAGGCCAATTTAAGAGAACCGCAATTGATCGATTATTGCGAGGGAACGGCGGGGATCGACGCCCATGGCTCCGGTGTTGATGTGGCTCATCATGGTGCTGTGCCTGGCGATCTCTGTCTGCAAGTACCTTTTCGGTCTTATCCTTCAGTTGGCGCACCCCTCCGCTAAAATCCGCAAGAACTACAACTTCGAGCCGACCGTAAGCGTTCTGATGCCCTGCTACAACGAAGGCAAAACAGTCTACGAAACCATTGAGAGCATCAGCAAGAGTAATTACCCCACCGAAAAGTTCGAAGTGATCGCCCAGGACGATTGCTCGGCCGACGACAGTTACGAGTGGATGCTGAAGGCGGAGCGCGATTTCCGGAATATCCGCATCCGCGTGGGCCGCAATGAAGAGAATTGCGGCAAGGCCCGCACGGTCTGCAATGCGCTCGTACACTCGAGCGCCGAGATCATCATCTCCATCGACTCCGACTGCATCTTTCATCCTGGCGTGATTCGCGAGCTCACCGCCAGCTTCTCCGAACCGAAGGTGGGTTCGGTCGGCGGCCGCGTGGGGGTGCGGAACCCCAATGAAAACATCATCACGGCAATCCAGACCATCGTGTATTACGCCGCTTTCGAACTCTACAAGATTCCCGAAAATTGGACGCGCAGCGTCTGCTGCATAAGCGGCTGCCTCTTCGCCATCCGCCGCGAGCTGCTGCTGGAGATCGAGCCCGCGATTCGCGCGCGCCATTGGTTTGGAGTCCCGGTCAACCAGGGCGAAGACCGATTCCTGACCCATCAGACACTTTTGCGCGGCTACGGCACTTACATCAATAACGATGCGCTCTGCTGGACCACCGTACCCAACAGCCTGTCCGTACTCTTCAAGCAGCAACTGCGTTGGCGGCGAAGCATCGTTCGCGACTTCTTCTTCACGCTTCGTTCGCTTCCGCAGCACGTCTTCAAGCTGCATCCCAACACCGTGCTCACGCTTGTGCTCACGCCGCTGGGTGCGATCGTTGCACTCCTGGTCGTCGTGAATTCCCTCATCTCCGATCCCATGGCGTGGGCGGGGCCGATGCCACTGGTGACAGCGTTGGCCATTGCCGCCGTCCTGTCGTGGTGGATCAAGAAGCACAGCGTGCGCGAAACCGTCGCTCATCCGCTGGCCTTTGGCGCTTATATCGCCTGGGCCATTGCAAGCAGCCTTTTTCTTACTCCGCTCGCCCTTTTCACCATGGATTCGGCTGACTGGGGCACGCGCGCGAAGACGCTCCAGGAGGTTTCAGTTGGCAACCCCCACGCTTGAACCTGATGTGAAACCTGCAAAGAAAGCCGCAGGCAGGCAGTCCCTGCATTACCGCTTTATTCTTGCCACCTACCGTATCTTCGCGATCGGGGCTCTGTACGCCGTGCTGTTGGGCGTGATCGCGTATGCCTTCGTCATGGGGTTTTACGCTGTCAATAATTCATGGGCCGCGCCGATCATTCTTTCCGCAACCGACGAGAAGAGCCTCGACTTTCGCGCGAAGCTCATCACCAGCCAGCAGACGATTGAAGACCTGAAAGTCGACGCCGCCAAGATGGATTCGGGTCTCAGGGAGATGCGCAGCCATCGCGACGCCCTGCTGGCGCTGGAGCCCCCCATCCAGGCGGCCATCGACCGCGAGCGCCAGCACGATCGCGTCGACGGTCCCCAGCTTACCTCTCTCGATAGCCGGAAACTCGCCGATAACGCCCAGACCCAGCAGGTACTGGAACAACTCGACGGGATGCAGGCCAACATTCAAAAGGACCTGGCCGCGGGCCTCATCACCAAGGCCGATGCTGCTTCGCAGTTAGCCGCTCTCAATCAAACAGCCACTTCCTACACAGACAGCCGCATTGCCGAAGTCCTGCTCACCGACACCGTCCTCGATAAGACCACCCTGGGCAGCACCACGCTCGAAGCCCTTGAAAAGCAGGCCGAACTCCGCTCTGAGGCCGCGCAACTCGATGTGGCTATTCATGTCGCAGACAAGGAGCTAACGGAAGATAACCGCCAGATCGCTCGCCTGCACGATGCCATTGCCACCGCCAAACAGAGCCCCTATTATCTCAATGCCTCCGGTCAAAGTCTGCTCAACTTCGCCTTTGTTCCTTACGACAATCAAGCGAGCGCCACACTTGGCAGCCCAATCTACGATTGCTATCTGAACATGATCTTCTGCCGGAAGGTGGGAACCATTGTCACCCGTTTTCCCGGCGAAGAACAGGTCCTTCATCCCATCTTCAAGACGCAGATTCGCGGATTCCTCATCCAGATGGATCTGCACCGGCCTGAATCGGCCAAGTCGAGAACTGTCTTTCTAGGCGGAAAGCCGCTGTTGTTTTAACAGGAGCATTGCATGGCACTGCGGGCAAGGCTGAGTCTGTTCTTAGCGCTTTGGTTTTTATCCTCTCTTCTCTATGCGCAGGATTCCCGGGATTCCGATACATATTGCGCCTATCAGATGGAACAGGCTGAGGCGCAGCGCGACCTCTTGCGCACGCCGACAGCCCTGGGCGGACTCACGCAACCTGAAACCGGATTGCCCACGCAAGTGGTCGGCGGCGCCTCGCTGGGCGTCTCCGATGTGAAGAAGGCCGCACTCACCATGGAGGTGGCGCGCCGCAACTGCGACCTCTACCGCTCCACCACCAGCGTGCAGCAGCAATTGCAGTACGCCATTCCCATGTTGGAGCGCGACGCGCTGCGGAATCGCCTCACGCTGATTGGCCGCGCCGCAGACCAACTGAACGCGCTGATGGACACGACGCGCAAGATGATGGAGCAGCAGAATGCGACGCGGCTCATGCTCTTCTCGCTCGAAACCACGCGCATCAAGCTCGAAGCCGACCGCGCCGATACGCAGTCGAAGATCGCCGTCATCTACGTCCCCGATCTCAGCGCCACGCCGCTCAAACAGATGGTCGATCAGAAGCAAGGGCAGGAGATCGCCGCACAACAGGCCGAAGACCGCCTGAACCGCCAGAACAACTGGAATCTCGCCTTGCAGGTTGGCGTGCATCAGCAGGTAAATCCCGTGGCCCAGGAGCCGCAGCCCTACGGCTCCTTTTCGCTGAGTTACAACCTGGCAAGCCGCTCCATTGACCGCCACCTGGACCATGCAGCTTCTGCCTACGGCGATTGGAAGAAGGTCCAAGAGGGTGACGTCATCCGGAACATGGACGTCCTCCATCAGCAGCTCACCGCGACCATCGACGCCGACCAGGCCAAGGAGCAATCGCTACAGGATCAGATGAAGGAAGTTGATGACAATCTGAAGGTCGTCGCTGCGCCAGACACCTCCGCGGCCGTCGACTTTCGCAATCAGCTCGAAGCAGCTCGTTTACTTCTGCAGGTCGATTTAGACGATACCGCTTTTCGTCTTTCGAGCCTGCAAAAGTATTGCTCCACGAATTTTTGACTCGTTTTCAGAGGAGGATTTCTCTTGGGGTAATCGAGTTGGCCGCGAACGCAGGAATCCCACGATGCCGCTAACCGCATCATGGAACTGCTATGGACAAATTTTCATGGGATCGAAAAAGGGACAGCGCGTCCCCCAACGAGACGCACGTAAGCAGGCAGAGGCTTGCGGATCAGAGAAACGGAGGGTTCATCCAAAGGATGGCGGCAGGATGCTTCGGTTTCCCTCAACTCGTTAAGAAAGTCCCCCCAGCTCCTGCCAGGGGGTACTTACCGGTCAGCGGCGGCCGGCTGAGCCGGCCGCGGTCAAATCAGCCTTTGCCTCGGGACGAGAGGTTTTGGCAGGCTCGTCGCTCTGGATGCGCATACCGTAAAACGAGCGATGGACAAAGAAGAAAGACACCACGAAGAATATCGCCGCAAGCACGTGCGTCCACATCGGCCTGGTCGCAGACAGTTGAACCGCCAGCTCGACGGCGAGCAAGCCGAACAGCGTGGTGAACTTGATGACCGGATTGAGGGCCACGGCGGCCGTGTCCTTGAATGGATCGCCCACCAGGTCGCCCACCACTGTCGCTTCATGCAGGGGTGTTCCTTTTTCATGCAAGTCGACTTCGACAATCTTCTTTGCGTTATCCCAGGCTCCTCCCGCATTCGCCAGAAAGATGGCTGCGTAGAGCCCGAAGGCGGCGATCGAGATCAGGTAGCCGACAAAAAAGAATGGATCAAGGAAGGCAAAGGCCAAAGCGACGAAAAACAGCGAGATGAAGATGGTCAGCATCCCGCTTTGTGCGTAACGGGTACAAATGGCCACCACCTTTTTGCTGTCTTCGGTGGACGCTTTCTCTTCGCCAAAGCTCATATTCTTCTTGATGAATTCCACGGCACGGTACGCGCCCGTGGTCACCGCCTGGGTGGAGGCGCCGGTGAACCAGTAAATCACCGCGCCGCCGGTCACCAGGCCGAGCAAAAAGGGCGCGTGGAGAATCGAGAGCTTATCAAGGTTTGTGGTGAGCGAGTTGGTGAGCGCCATAATTGTAGCGAAGATCAGCGTGGTCGCGCCCACAACCGCAGTGCCAATCAGCACCGGCTTGGCGCTGGCTTTGAAGGTATTGCCTGCACCGTCTCCGGCTTCCAGCATCTTCTTGGCGCGCTCGAAGTCCACGTTCACGCCGTACTGCTTCCTCACTTCCTCAGCCACGCCCGGCTCGTTCTCGATGAGTGACAGCTCGTAGATGGACTGAGCGTTGTCCGTCACCGGCCCGAAGGAATCGACAGCGATGGTCACCGGTCCCATGCCCAGGAAACCAAAAGCAACCAGGCCAAAGGCGAACATCGGCGCAGCCAGGATTACGTTACTGAATCCCAGCGTGCTCACCCCATATCCAATGGCCATCAAAACCACAATCGCCAGTCCCAAATAGTAAGAGGAGTAGTTGCCGGAGACAAACCCAGATAGGATCCCGAGAGCGGCGCCGCCTTCCTTTGCCGATGCAACAACCTCGCGCACGTGACGGGCCTCGGTTGAAGTGAACACCTTCACAAGTTCGGGAATGAGTGCGCCGGCCACCGTCCCGCAGGAGGTGATGGTCGCGAGTTTCCACCAGAGCGTGGGGTCTCCACCGAGATTGGGGATGAGGATTTCCGTGACCGGATAGGTGATGGCGATCGTCACAATGGAAGTGATCCAGACGAGCGAGGTGAGCGGCGCCTCGAAGTTAAAATCGTGCGCTTTGCCATACTGCGCCCTGGCGATCAGCTCGTTGATGTAATAGCCCGCGACTGCGGCCACCAGCATGGCTACGCGCACCGCAAACAGCCACACAAGTAATTGCACGCCAGAGACAGCGTCCTTCGCGCCCAGGATGATAAATGTGATCAGGGCCACCTGGACCACGCCATAGGTCTCAAAACCATCGGCAGTTGGACCGACCGAATCGCCGGCATTGTCGCCGGTGCAGTCCGCGATCACGCCCGGATTGCGGGCATCGTCCTCTTTCACATGGAAGACAATCTTCATCAGGTCGGCGCCGATGTCGGCGATCTTGGTGAAGATGCCGCCGGCCAGCCGCAGCGTGGCGGCGCCCAGCGATTCGCCGATGGCAAACCCGATGAAGCACGGCCCGGCATAATCTCCCGGAACGAAGAGAATAATGCTGAACATCATCAGCAGCTCGATCGAGATCAGCATCATGCCGATGCTCATGCCCGCTTTGAGTGGCACGCTGAAGGCGCGATACGGGTTACCGCCCAGCGCGGCATAGGCGCTGCGCGAATTGGCCAGTGTATTCACCCGGATACCAAACCACGCCACAAAGTAGCTGCCGGCCATGCCCAGCACGCTGAACGCAAGGATGATGACCACTCGCGGCGCGCTGAAATGAAGCAATACGGCAAAGTACACAAGGATGACGACCGCAATAAAGGACCAGAGGAGGAGCAGGAATTTACCCTGGTTGATCAGATAGGTTTTGCAGGTCTCCCAGATCAACTGCGAGACTTCCCTCATCGACCGATGCACCGGCAAGCCCTTCAGATGGATATACATGAAAAGGCCGAACAACATTCCCAAAATACAAAAGATCGGTCCGTACATGAGCAGGCTGTGGCCGTTGATGCCGAAAAACTGGACCTGCGTTAAATCCGGAAGCTGCAGATTGGCTTCGCCTCCGGCTTGCTCCACAGGCGCTGCAAAAGCTACGCCCTTACCGAGCAGGATCAGTGTGGTGATGACGCCGGCCAATCTCCCCCAGCGCCGCGAAAATACATTGCTCTTCATACGTCCTCCTACGTCCACCCGCCGGTTCCGGGCGGAAATCCTTTGCATGGCCGGAGCGCCGATATCGGAACTGATGCCCTGTCGCGCAAAAATCGCGGCCGTAATGAGCGATAAGATGCTCAGACCCAGAAAAAAATTGACCCAATCCTGTAGAGTCACGTGTCCTCCTGACCTTAGGTTTTTAAGCCGTATGACGAAACCGCTTTGGAATGGACCTCCGGACCCCCGGAAATTGGCCACGGGGAAGCCTATCATCCGTATGGGCTACTGTCGAGTGATGGATTTCACAGGCATCTAAGGCGCTACTGTCGTACTTGGATGCGTCTGATTTTGGGAATATATAAGGTATAAAGTACTTTTGCGAGGGGGAATTGCGCGATGACGGCTTCCACGCTGCTTACGCCGCGCCAGGCTGCGGCCAAGCTCGGGATGAGCTATCCCGCACTCAAACACTGGATCCTCGCCGGGCGTATCCGGACCGTGAAAACACCCGGAGGCCACCACCGTATCCCTCTCGAAGCGCTTGAGGAATTCCTGCCCACCGCGCAGGCCCGTTCCGGATCCTCACGTATCAGCGGCCGGAATCAGTTGCTTGGCACCGTGACCGAGATTCTTATCGAGGGATTGCTGGCGAAGGTGGTTCTTTCGATCGGCAGTCAGCGGGTTACCGCGATCATCACGGCCGACGCTGCTCGCGAATTGGCGCTCAAGCCGGGTGACCAGGCGCTCGCCTTGATTAAAGCCACCGAAGTGATGATCGGCCGGCCGTAAATTCCCCTGGGTTCACGCGTTCTATAGGGCGCCTTCCGGCACGGGATCGCCTTCACCGGGGGCAAGGAAGAGATTTGCTTCGAGCCCGTGCTGGCGAGTGTAGAGATCGTGGTAACGGCCACCCAACGCGAAGAGTTCTGCATGATTGCCGCGCTCGACGATGCGCCCGCCTTCGACCACGAGGATCTGATCGGCGCGGCGGATGGTGGAGAGCCGGTGAGCAATGACAAAGGTGGTGCGCCCTTGCATGAGTTGCGCAAGGCCGGCCTGAATCATGGCTTCGGATTCGGAATCGAGAGAGCTGGTGGCCTCGTCGAGGATGAGAATCCGCGGCTCGGCCAGAAGCGCGCGGGCAATCGAAAGACGCTGCCGCTGGCCGCCGGAGAGCTTCACGCCACGTTCGCCGACAACGGTGTCATACCCTTCGGGAAAGCGCTCGGCGAACTCGTCCACACGCGCGGTGCGACAGGCGAACAGGAATTGATCTTCCGTGGCCTCTGGCCGCGAGAACAGGATGTTTTCGCGAATCGTGCCGTCGAAGAGGAACGAGTCCTGGAGCACCACGCCGAGCTGCGAACGGAAGGTGTTCAGATCGACGGTTGCGAGATCAATATCATCAACGAGAACGCGGCCCCTCAGCGGTGTATGGAAGGCGCAGAGCAGGCTGATGATGGTGGACTTGCCGGAACCGGAAGAACCAACCAGCGCGGTCACGGTTCCCTGCTCCGCGTGGAAGCTCACCCCATGCAAGACGGGCTTTTCCGGCGTGTAGGCAAATTCGACATCTTCAAAACGGACGTTGCCCTCGATGGGCGGCATCTGAACGGTCCGGCCTGGAACCTGATTCTCCTCGATCTCCGAGAGGATCTCGTGCGTGCGATCGAGGCCGGCAAAGGCCTCCGTGAGTTGGGTGCCGATATTCACGATCTGAAAGACCGGCGCGATCATGAAGGCCAGAAACATGTTGTATTGAAAATAGGTGCCGACGGTCCAGGTGCGGCCGAGAACATTATGCCCACCCAGCCACATCACAAGAGAAGAAACAAGGCCGAGGACGGTGGTGGACGCCGAGGAAAGGATGCTGGTCATAGTGAGCGACTTCATTACATTTGTGAGCAGCCGCTCGACACCACCAGAAAAAACATGCGCCTCGCGCTCCTCGGCGTGATAGCCCTTGATGACGCGTACGCCGCCGAGCGATTCAGTCAGCCGGCCCGTAACTTCGGCGTTAATTTTTCCGCGCTCGCGAAAGATGGGGCGGATGGTCTTGAAACCGTACTGCAGGACGAAGACAAAAGCGCCAAGCACGGAGAACACCGTGAGCGTGACCTTCGGGCTCAGATACATCAGGTAGATGAATGTGAGCGCTGCGGTGAGCGAGCTGCCCATAAACTCGACGAGGCCGGTGCCGACGAGATTGCGCACACCTTCGACGTCGGTCATGATGCGCGCAACCAGCGTGCCGGTACGGTTCTCGTCGTAATAGGCTACGGAGAGCAGGCCCACGTGGCGCTGCACCTGGCGGCGCATATCGGCGATAAGGCGCTGGCCGGCCTTCGACAAAAGCTGTGTGAGTGAAAACGAGGTAATAGCCTGCACGACCATCGCCGAAAAAACTAAAGCGATGATGCGCGGGAGCAACTCCGGATGGGGATGCAACGGCGAGAGCACGCGATCCAGCAAAGGCTTGGAAGTAAACGGCAACACCAGGCCAGCAACGCGATTGATGGCCATCAAGCCCAAGCCTGCGGCAATCAGGCCTTTGCGCGGCACGATCAGGGCCCAGATTACAGGCCCAATCTTCTTAAGGCTGGGCTTTGGCTTCGGCAGATCGGCCTGCGCCGCGCGCGCGGCCCGGCCACCCCCCGTGCGCTCGGCACGCATCCCAAGTCCGATTCCCCCACCCCGCATGGTGGCCATGTGCTATTCCTGCCGTGCGCTGCGCGCAGCGATAAACGAACGGATGCACATGTTCACATAGATGAGCAACAATCCCGCCATAGTCAATTTGGATGCGAGAGCAATGTGGTCGGGTTCAAGACCTGCGGCCCGCGCCCGCGCGTAGCCACGCAAAGCCTCAACCGCTGCCCCAATCATCCCCAACAACCCGATGGTGACATTGATATGCATGAACAACTTGCGGCGGCCTTCATTGGGACTGATGGCCAGAAAGCCGAAAAGTCCCATGGCCAGCCCGAACCACATGGGGATCAGAGCAGTCGGATGGATGCTGCCCGTGCCGAAGTATCCGGCAAGCCCCAAAATCACCAGAAGAACCGCAAAGACCAGCGTCACCTTTGCCATGCGCGACCTCCGTTGTTCCTTCAGTGTACAGTTCGCGGTTCATAGTTCTCAGTTGAGATTCGCAACGGAAGGCAGGAGCGGTCATCCCTGAGAACTACGAACTCTGAACTACGAACTGGGACTACCGCTGGATGCGGGCCGAGCCGCCCTGGGCAAAAGCGCGTACCTGATCCAGGGTGGCCATGGTGGTGTCCCCGGGGAAGGTGGTCAACAATGCGCCGTGCGCCCAGCCCAGCCTGAGGCACTCTTCCGGGGATTGGCCATTCAATAATCCATAGATGAACCCTGCGGCAAAGCCGTCCCCGCCGCCGACGCGATCATAGACGTCGAGCTCTGCCGTTGGCGCGGTGTAACTCTTGCCATCGATCCAGGCCACGGCGCTCCAGCTATGGCGATTGGTAGAATGCACCTCGCGCAGAGTCGTGGCCACGACCTTGGCCTGCGGATGCTTCTTCACAACCCGATCGATCATGCCGAAGAAGACGCTGGGATCGAGTTTTGACTTTGCTGTAACATCCGGGCCGGGAATGCCAAGTCCCTTCTGCAAATCCTCTTCGTTTCCAATCAATACGTCGACATTCTGGACGATCTTACCGATCGTTTCCACAGCATGATCGATTCCACCGGAGATCTTCCAAAGCTTCTCACGGAAATTGAGATCGAATGAGGTCACCGCGCCCGCGGCTTTGGCTTCCTTCATCATCTCGGCAGCCAGTGCAGCAGTTGAGGCCGAAAGAGCAGCGAAAAGACCGCCGCAATGAACCCAGCGTACGCCTTGGGCAAAGATCGCCTTCCAATCGAAGTCCCCGGGCCTGAGCATCGCTCCAGCCTCATTTGCCCGGTTGTAAAAGACCACTGGAGGGCGCACGCCGCAGCCGCGGTCGCTGTAAACCGTGGCCATGTTCGGGCCTGTCGCGCCATTGTGCTCGAAATATTTGTAGATTGGCTTCACGCCCATGGCGCGAACCCGCTCGGCAATCAGGTCGCCGATGGGATAGTTGACCATCGCCGAAACAATGGCCGTTTTCATGCGGAAACAGTCGGAAAGATTCGCGGCCACATTGAATTCTCCGCCGCTGACGTGAATCTTGCACTCCGTTGCCTTGCGAAAGGGAATGATCCCTGGATCGAGCCGGTGGATCAGGGCTCCCAGCGCCAGAAAATCCAGTTCCCCATCCTTGCGAATCTTCAATCCATCACTCATGGTTTTATTCCTCGCCTCACTTGTGTCTTCAAAAAAATTATTGAGTTGCAAAATCAGGTTGAACAGTGCTCAACCAACGTGCGCAGCTGCGTGCTTCACATCGGCAAGAACCTGGTCCGGGGTCCACTCGTTGCCTGGATAAAATTGTGCGACTTTTCCATGCGGATCAATCAGCGTGGTCGAAAGCGTGTGGTTGATGGTGCCGTCTGCGCCCGGCGTGATGCCTACATCAAAATACTTTGCCATCTCGAGCAGCTCGGGCTTGGTGGGCACGGCAAAATCCCAGTGCGTGAAAGCATTCTGCTGATCGCTGCCGATGTACGTCGCGCCGTACGCGCGCAGCCGCGCCGGCGTGTCATGATCCGGATCGAAGCTCACACAAAGCAGATGCGTCTTTGCGTAGAGCGCGGGATCGGCGGCCAACTGACTGTTGATCACAGCAAAATTGTGCGTGACGAGAGGGCAGAAGTTAGGCAGCGGGCAGCGTGTATAGATGAAAGTGAGCAGTAACGCCTGGCCGTGGAACTGATCGAGACGTATCTCGCGCCCGTCCTGGTTGCGCAACTTGAAATCCGGAACTTTGTCGCCGGGCGCGGGCACGTGGTAGAGAACTGTGGGCCGGTAGTCCGGCTTTGCCTGCGCGATGACGTCGATATGGTCCAGGTATACATCGGCATCGGAATTTTGCGAGACGAATAGATCGGCGGTAAGCACATCGCCAGGGTGCAGCTCGCTCAGAATGCCGGGATCTTTCAATTTATACGGCATGGTCATCGCGTCCATGAAACCCGGAATCGCCTCGTGATCCAACGTAACTTCGCCGGTTGCAGGATTGGTCGAGACCACCTTGCCGTGCAGCTTGTATACCTTAAACGATGAATTCGAAGTCTCTTGCTGAATGGTCTTCGTCCCCGCGTGACACCCTGCTAAGAAAAGAAGACCGAGCAATACACTTGCGAACAGTTTCCCCATCACGAACTCTAGTGTACAACCGGTGGACTGACCACGACCTGTTGATGCCGGAATCGGCGTTTTGGAGCTTGCCCCTCTGGCAGCGTATAACGCTGAAATGGGATATGCGGCTGCTGCCCAGACGGATGCATGGCTGCGCGAGGGCGGGCTTGTGCTCGCGGCCAGTGAGCGCGCGGCGCGGGCCACTGCGGCTGCCTACCATCGCAACCGCCGCGCAGAAGGGTTCACGGCGTGGACGGCTCCAAAGATCCAAGTTTGGGATGAGTTTGTCCGCAACGCGTGGCAAGAGCGCGCGACCGAACCACGCCTATTGCTGAATCGGCTGCAGGAGCAGACGTTGTGGGCGGAGATCATGGCCGCGGACAGCGCGCGGGCTCCGCTGCTTGAAGGGCCGCTCTATCGTGTGGCGAACATGGCTATGGAGGCGCACAGGCTCCTTTGCCTTTACGCGCCGCAGTTTCTACAGCGCGCCGCAAGAACCGCCTGGCAGCAGGATGCGGGTGCGTTCAGCAGTTGGCTGAGGGCCTTTGACGATGCCTGCCGCGCCGCGACTTTCATCAGCCCATCACGCTTGCCGCTTGAATTCATTCCAGCATTGGAAACAGATTCCGGCCAGCGTGCGCCACTCACGCTGGTGGGTTTTGATCGGATTCTGCCCATCCAGCGCAGGCTCTTTGACGCGTGGGGTCATTGGCGCCAGGCGCTTCGCGGGGAGCGGGCCGAACAAACCTCCTTCTACGCCGCACCCGACGAGAACGCGGAACTGGCCGCCTGTGCGCTGTGGTGCAAAGAACGGCTGGCAACCAATCCGCAGGCTCGGCTGCTCATTGTGTCCCAGGACGCAGCGAAGCGGCGCGGCGAGATCGAACGCGCATTCTTGAGATTTACCAATGATTCGCGCGGGGCAAGCGGTGGTTCGCGGCTTTTCGAGTTTTCGCTCGGGGTTCCGCTCAAACATGTCGCACTGGCGCGCGGAGCTTTTCTCGTGCTGCGCTGGCTCGACGAGCCCCTTGCAGAACATGAAATAGATTGGCTTCTGTCAACTGGCCAGATCGCAGCGGATGAGGAGGAGTCGCGTTCTCTCCTTGCTTTTATGCGCGCGCTGCGGCAGCGTGGATGGCAAAGGACGCGGTGGACGTTTGATGATTTCTGCGGGCAAAGGCCGGGCGTGTCCTTACCTGAACGCTGGATTGTGCGTGGACGGCAGGCGAGACAGCGATTCAAGGAGCTCACACACCGGACTTCGGGTACGTTGCAGGCAGAGAAAGCGGCCCCCATTGCATGGGCGGAGCTGGTTCCACAGTTACTGCGGCTTTCTGGATGGCCGGGCGGGCACACCCTTGCAAGTGCGGAGTTCCAGGCGGTGCGCAGGTGGCAGCAGGTGCTGGATGATTGCGCTTCACTTGGATTCAACGGACAGCGCGTAGAGTGGAAAAGCTTTCTGGCCGCAATCGGACGCACGATGCGCGAGACACTCTTCGCGCCCGAGTCGCAGGATGCGCCTATTTTGATTGCCGGTCCCGCCGAGTCGGCCGGACTCACCGCGGACGCGATCTGGTTCCTGGGTGCGAGCGAGGATGCGTGGCCGAACCGGGGTGCCGTGAATCCGCTGCTTCCCCTCGATGTGCAGCGCAGCGCGGGAATGCCCCATGCGTCGGCGCAACTTGACTGGGAACTGGCTTCGGAGATGACAGATCGGCTGCTGGCCTCAGCGCCGGAGTTGCACTTCAGCTACGCGCGGCAGAGTGAGGGCGTGGAAACGCGTCCATCGAAACTCATTGTGAAAACCGCCGATACGCCGCGGGATCTATGGCCCTCGCTCATCGCGCCACGCGTGCCGGATGCACAGACAATTTTGTTCGAGGATCGCGGCAGGATTCCTTTCCCCGGCGGCGAAATTCGCGGCGGATCGAATGTGCTTACAGCACAGTCGCAATGTGCATTTAAAGCGTTCGCAACGGCGCGCATGGGGGCGGAACGATGGGAGCCGGCGGAAGCCGGCCTTACCGCCGCACAACGCGGTCAGTTGTTGCATGCGGTGATGCGCTCCGTCTGGGGCGGACCACCTGATGGAATTCGCAGTCACGCAGAGCTGACGAGCCTCACGGATCTCGGCGCATTTGTTGAGAGACATGTGCGTACGGTGCTCAAAGAAAAAATGCCGGCGGGCGCGCGGGAACAGATGCCGCGCCGTTATTTAGAGCTTGAGGAAATGCGGCTGAACGGTCTTATAACGGAATGGCTGAACTTCGAGAAGACGCGCGCACCGTTCCTCGTGGAAGGCACGGAAATGGAGCGGGACAAGACGATCGCCGGCCTGACGCTCCGACTGCGGTTGGATCGGCTGGACCGGCTCAGCGATGAAACATGCCTGGTGATTGACTATAAAACCGGCGAGGTTTCGCAGAAATCATGGGAATTACCGCGGCCCGATGACGTACAGTTGCCGCTCTATGCGGGTTTTGCGCTCGATCGTGAAAGCGAGCCGCCGGGCGGTCTTGTCTTCGCCAAGATTCGCGCTGCGGAGCGCTGCTTTGCCGGGCGATTACTGGACGCCAGAGGACAGTTATTGCCGGATGTGAGCGATCGCAGCGATCTGGTCAAGAAACCACTCACAGAGGACGATTTCAATCAATGGCGCGAATACATCGAAACGATGGCCCGCGACTTTCTTAGAGGCCGCGCCGATGTGAAGCCGCGCGAGTATCCGAAGACATGTGAGCGATGTGGCCTGCAAACACTCTGCCGCGTCCGGGAGAACCTGATACAGCCGGCATTTGATGCAGAGGCGAGCACGGAGGCGGAGAATGCTTAGCGCTACACCGGCCGTTTTGCCTCCGCCTGATCAGAAAGAGCGCGAGCATGCGCTCGATGTGAGCCAGTGTGTGCTGGTGCGGGCGCCGGCCGGCTCGGGCAAAACTGACCTGCTTACACGAAGATTCCTGCGCCTGCTCAGTGAAGTGGATGAGCCGGAACAGATCGCCGCCATCACGTTTACCAGGGCCGCGGCGGCAGAGATGCGCCACAGAATTCTGGAGAATCTGGAAAAGGCTGCGGCAAGCGGCGCTACGGCCGCTGCAGACGACAAATTTTCTATGGATGCGCTTGCCCAGCGCGCGCTTGCGCAGTCGCAGAAATGTGGATGGAATTTGACCGATCTGCCGGCGCGATTGCGCATCTCCACAATTGATTCCTTCTGCCGCGAGTTAGCGATTCAGCAGCCACTGCTCTCTGGGCTCGGCGGCGGATTGGAGATCGATGAGCAGCCGCGCGAGCTGTACCGTCGCGCCGCAAGGCGCACCCTGGAAGCCATTCATGGCGGTGATCAATCCTTGCGCGAGGCCATTGAAACGCTCTTGTTCTGGCGCGATAACGGCTGGCAGGAGATTGAGAGCCAGCTTGTGGAGATGCTGGAAACACGCGACCGCTGGATGCACGAGTTTGTCGTCACCCGCAATCCGGATTGGAATGCACTGCGCAAGCGCCTGGAGCGGCCGTTTCGGAATTGCGTCAGCGATGCATTGACGGAATTGAACCGGCTTCTCGACCGGGTTCCCGGTGCGCGTGAAGAGGCGCTCGAACTGGCGCGATTCGCATGTGCGCAATCCGCCGGAGATCTGCATCAGGAACTCGCGGAGTTAGCGGGATTTCCTGCGCCGCCATTCGAAGACGCGGAAGAACTTGAAACAGCGCGGCAGGCCTGCCTGTGTCTGGCGGCATTGCTGCAAACCAAGGATGGCGCATTCCGCAAACGCATCGACAAAAGCCTCGGGTTCCCCTCAGATCAAAAACGTGAAAAGGACCGCCTGACGGCTTTGATTGCAAGTCTAGATAGCGTCCCGGGACTGGAATCCGCATTGGCTGCGCTTCGCGAGTTACCTCCGGCGCGCTACACAGAGGAAGATTGGCGCATCGTGCAGGCGTGCTTCTTGCTGCTACGGCGCGCTGCCGCTGAATTGAAGGTGGTCTTCGCAGAAACCGGGACGGCCGATTACATCGAAGTGGCGCAGATTGCGGAAGACGTGCTGCAAGGCGAGAACGAGATTCCCGGCGAAACGGCACTGGCCATGGCGGACAACATCAAGCACCTGCTTGTAGATGAGTTCCAGGATACAAGCCGCAGGCAACATAGGCTGCTTGGGCGGTTGATCGCTGCCTGGGTTGAGCGGGAAGGCCGCACATGCTTCGTGGTCGGCGATCCGATGCAGTCAATCTATTTCTTCCGCGATGCCGATGCGGAGCTATTTCCACGCGTGGAGAACACCGGTCTCGAAATTCCTCACGATCGCCCGCTCCTTTTCCATTCGATCAGACTTTTCGCAAACTTTCGCACTGCGCGACCGTTGGTCACTCAGTTCAATGAAGTCTTTTCGAAGGTTTTTAAAGAAAACGACGGAAGTGGCGTTACCTTCTCGAGCGCCGAACCGGCTCGCGGTGAAGACGCTCCATCAGAGCTTCAGATCGTTGGCGAGAAGAAGGCGCGCATACGGGTGCACGTCGAATTCATGCCTGAAGTGAGGGCTGGTGCCTCAGGCGATCCGGGGGCTGCACAGGAAAAGGAGAAGATTACCGGGAAACGAGAGGAAGCAGGCAAGAAACAGACCGCGGAGATTGTAGACGTAATCCGCAGGCATCTGCCTGCGATGGAACAGGCGCGCACAAAAGGAGCAAAGTACCGCATCGCCGTGCTGGGGCGAACCCGGAAAACACTTGCACCCGTCGCCGAGGCCCTGCGCGTGGCGGCCATTCCGTTCCGCGCGGTCGAGCTTGAAGAGCTGCGGAGCAGGCCGGAGATTCAGGACGCTTTGGCTCTGGCGCGCGCGCTGCTCAGTCCGCAGGATCGCGTTGCGTGGCTTGGGGTGCTGCGCGCTCCGTGGTGCGGGCTTTCGCTTGAAGACCTGCATACGCTGGTGAGCGCAGACGATCCCGAGTTGCAGAAGCGAGCTGTTCCAGACGTGCTTGCCGAACGAAAGGCGCTTTTAAGCGCAGAAGGGCGCGCAGCCGTAGAACGCGTGCTGCACGCGATTACTGCCGCACAACGCTTGCGGTTTGCAGAGCCGGCATCATCACCAGGTACATGGATTGAGCAGGTATGGCTGCTGTTGGGCGGCGCACAGTGTGTAGATGCAGCAGGCCGGGCCAACGTGGAACTGCTCTGGCGCGCGCTGGGCGCTCTGCCGGATGGCGAGCAGGATCTGTGCGGACCTGCGCTGGAAGCGGCTCTCGAAAAGCTCACAGCTCTTCCCGATCCGGCCGCCGACCCTCATTGCGGTGTGCAGCTGATGACCATCCACAAGTCGAAAGGTCTAGAGTTCGAGGTGGTGATTGTGCCTGATTTACAGGCATGCCCCGCGCGCGGAAAGCCAAAGTTGCTCTCGTGGCTGGAGCGGGGCCTCGAGCGAGATATTGAGCAAGATATTGAGCAAGATATTGATCGAGGTATTGACGAGCCCGATCATTCTGACCAAGCCACCGAGTTTCTCGTTGCGCCTCTGCAATCGAAAGGCAGCGATCGAGGCAGCGCGAAGGCATGGGTCGATCGCGTATATCGCGAGCGTGAACGGCAGGAGATGCGGCGGTTGCTGTATGTAGCCGCAACGCGCGCGCGCGAGGAACTGCATCTGTTTGCGCGTCCGGCATACAAGACGGAGCGAGATGGTTCCCTCAGCCTGGTGGAACCGCGCGAGAGCCTGCTTGCCACGGCATGGCCGGCCATCGAGAACGAAATTCGAACGCGGTTCGAAGCTTGGAGCGCCGGGTTGTCCGAACCGGCCTCCGAACCGGCCATTGTTGAATCGATCGCCGCCTCCGGCGAAAATGCCCCTCTTGCGATTTCTTCTTTGGAACGAGGGACTCTGTTGCGGCGGCTGCCCCTGGATTTTCAAGCGGAGCAAGTCTTGAGCGTTGCCGCGAACGTTGAAGCAAGGATCGTGGACGCAGGCCAGCTTTATGAGCGTCACGAAGGTGGCGTGCTTGCCCGTGCGCTGGGAACGGCCGTGCACACACTGCTTGAAGAGCTGGCTCGGCTCCGCACAAGCTTGGACTGGAGCGAAGCATGTGCGGCGCTCACGCGCATGGAGCCACGATTGAACGCGCTGGCTCGCGCTCGAGGAATTGAGCGGCCGCAAGCCAGCCATATCGTCAAAAAGGCACTGGAGATTGTGCTTCAAGCTTCCGGTGATCCCATTGGCCGATGGATCCTGTCTCCACATGTCGACGCGGCGAGCGAAGTTCGCTGGACGGGCGTTGCGGCGGGAACTATATACACCGTGCAGGTGGATCGCGTTTTTCGCAGTGGAGCGGCGCCTTTGAGCATGAGTGATGATGTGTGGTGGGTGATTGATTACAAAACGGCGCACGAAGAAGATGAAGACCCGGCGGTGATGCTTCCCAGGTTGCGAAGCATCTTTGCCCCTCAGATTGAGCTATACGCGCAGGTGCTGCGCAATCTGCGCGGCGCGGAGGTAAAGGTAAACGGCGGACTCTATTATCCGCGCATGGCGCAGTTCGACTGGTGGGAGATTTGAGAAGGATGCTTTCGTGATCCCCCATCCTCTCCGAATCCGCCGCGGCGGACGCGGAAAGGATGGGCACGGAGGGATCGCGCGCCAGGCTGACTACTGCAAGTTCGTCATCAGGGCTTCGAGCGCGCTCTTGGGAGGCCGCGTGAGCGATTCGGGCAGCGTGGCGAGCGGTTCATCGACGAAATTCAGCAGATCGATAAACGAAGGCTTCCGGGTATCGATGTAGAAGACGCCAGTGAGGATCTCGCCCTTCTCCTGCGCTTCCATCAGCGTGCGCACGGCCTTTGCCTTGTCGGTTGGATCGTAGTCTTCGAGCAGCTTGCGCAGGCGCAGGCTGGAGCCGTCGTGCATCTGCACATCGAAGACCTGGCCGGAGTCGTAGTCGACCTCGATGTCTTCGAAGCTGGGCACGAATCCGATCTCGTTGATCGCTTCGTCGTGTTCCTGCAGGAACTTGTAGCTCTTGGTCGAGCCTTCGTGATCGTTGAATGTCACGCAGGGGCTGATCACGTCGAGCATCACGGTTCCCTTGTGCGCGATCGCGGCCTTGAGCATGGCGAGCAGTTGTTTCTTGTCACCCGAAAAGGAGCGGCCCACGAACGTAGCGCCCAGTTGGATCGCAAGCGCGCAGGTATCGATGGCTGGCAGGTCGTTGATGACGCCGGTCTTCAGTTTGGAGCCGATATCGGCTGTGGCTGAAAACTGCCCCTTGGTCAATCCGTACACGCCATTGTTCTCGATGATGTAGATCATGGGTAGATTGCGGCGCAGCAGGTGCACGAACTGCCCCATGCCGATCGAAGCCGTATCACCATCGCCCGAGACGCCGAGCGCCATGACGGTATGATTCGCCAGCAGCGCGCCGGTAGTAACCGAGGGCATACGCCCGTGCACGCTGTTAAACGAGTGCGAGCGGCTCATGAAATACGCCGGACTCTTCGAGGAGCAACCGATGCCGCTCATCTTGATGACCCGCTCCGGCTCCACGCCCATCTCGAACATGGCGTCGATAATGCGCTCGGAGATGGCGTTGTGGCCGCAGCCGGCGCAGAGCGTCGATTTGCCGCCGCGGTACTCAACGACCGGCAGGCCGATGTGGTTGACCTTAGGGCTTGGTGTTGCGGTTGCCATTACAGCCCCTCCTTGGTTGCAAACTCTTCCGTGATGGTGCGGGCATCCACCGGCAGGCCGTTGTAGTGAAGGATGCTGCGCAACTTGACAGTCTGGTCGGCAGGAAGATCGAGCTTGAGCAGACTTGCCAGCTGCGCGTCACGGTTCTGTTCCACTACGTAGACGCGTTCATGCGATGCGACGAAATCGTGAATCTCGTGCGCAAACGGATAGGCACGGATGCGCATGTAATCGACGCTCGTCCCGTATTCGTTCTTGATCTGATCGAGGCTCTCGCGCAGTGCGAAATCCGTAGTGCCGAAGGCAAGAAAGCCAATCTTCGACGTTCCATCTTTCACCGTGACCGGACCAGGCACAAGTTTGCGCGCGTTCTCGAATTTGCGAGCCAGCCGGTCCATGACGCCCTGGTACTCATCGGGCTTTTCGGTGTAGCCCGCGGCATCGTTGTGGCCGGAGCCGCGCGTGAAATAAGCAGCCTTGGGATGCTTGGTGCCCGGCAGCGTGCGCCAGCCGATCGCGTCGCCATCCACGTCGCGGTAGCGCGCGAATCCGCCCAGGCGGTTGAGATCCTCAGCCGTGAGCACCTTGCCGCGGTCGAGCGGCTTTTCAGGATAGGCAAATGGATCGGACATCCAGTTGTTCATCCCCAGATCGAGATCGGTGAGCACAAAGACCGGAGTCTGCATACGCTCAGCGATATCGAACGCCGCTTGCGCAAATTCGAAGCACTCCTTCACATTGGCGGGCAACAGAACGGGATTCTTGGTGTCGCCATGCGAAAGAAACGCCACCGAGAGCAGGTCGCCCTGCTGGGTGCGCGTGGGCATGCCGGTCGCCGGACCGGTGCGTTGCACATCGAAGATCACGCCGGGGATCTCGGCGAAGTAGCCGAGGCCCGCAAACTCGGCCATCAGCGAGATGCCGGGGCCTGAGGTCGAGGTCATGGAGCGTGCGCCAGCCCAGCCTGCGCCGAGCACCATGCCGATGGCCGCCAGTTCATCTTCCGCCTGCACCACGGCAAAAGTCGCTTTGCCCTCAGGGGTGACGCGGAACTTCTTGAGCAGATCGGCTGTGGCCTCGATCAGCGAAGTAGACGGCGTGATGGGATACCACGCGACAACGGTGACGCCGGCGAAGACTGCGCCCATGCCGCAGGCCGCGTTGCCATCGATGATGATCTTGCCGGCCGTCCCGTTCATGCGCTCGATATAGAACGGGTCCTGCTTGGTGAACGTCGTCTGCGCATAATCGTAGCCGGCCTTCACCGCGCCGAAGTTCAGGTCGAAGACCTTCTGCTTCTTGGCGAACTGTCGTTGCACGCCTTTTTCGACGACTGTCAGATCGATGTCCAGTAGCTGCGCGACCACGCCTACGTACACCATGTTCTTGACCAGCTTGCGCAGCTTGGCCTCGGGGCAGACGGCCGCGGTGAGCTTGTCGAAGGGCACCGGATAACAGACCACGTCCTCGCGGTATTGCTTGAGATTGAGATTCGACTCGTAGATCGCCACGCCACCGGAAGGCAGCGCAAGAATATCTTCGCGGGCCGTCTCAGGATTCAACGCCACCAGCACTTCCGAGTCGCGCTTGCGGGCAACATAGCCATGTTTGCTGGCGCGAATCGTGTACCACGTGGGCAGGCCGGCAATATTCGAGGGAAAGAGGTTCTTGCCGCTGACGGGAACCCCCATTCCAAAAATGCTCTTCAGCAACACGCTATTGGCGGATTGGGAGCCGGATCCGTTGACCGTTGCTACGATGATGCTGAAATCGTTAACGACGCGCTGGCGTGCGCTGAGTGCGCCCTGCTCTTGACCCAGGGCTAGGTCTCCTGTCGCCATTTGGCGGGATTCCCTTCGGGTAGGATTCTAAGGGAGCGCCTGTCTTCGGGCTCCTTAGTGATTATAGTCACCCTGCGGTATGACCGTCCCGCTTAATGACCCGAAAGTACCACTTTGATACTGGGCGCCTGCCCAGCCGAAACGCGGGAATACCGTGATTCCACGAATCGGCAAACCCGTTCGCCCTGCGACTCTGCCCGATCTAACCCAAGTCAATAATTATCAATTAGATGACGATCTTTGCGCCTCGTTTTTTTGCGCGGAAACGATTCTCGATAAGTGCAAGGGCCGATATCTTCATCCCAGGATTTGCGTTGATAAATGGAAGCTGACTTGGCGGTATCAGTTCGAGAGGTCTCGTCGGGTAGATGATTCGTCATTCGGTGGGCGTGTGCCCCGAAATACCGAGCCGCGATTGCAGTTCCTTCCGATAACGGCGGCTCAGCCGAAGCTTTGTGCCGTTCCTGAGCAGAACGTCGTATTCTCCGGACTCATTGAGTTCGAGACGTAGAACTTTCTCTAGCTTGACAATTGCCGACCGGTGAATGCGACAGAATACGTCGTGATCGAGTTCCTGCTCAAGCTCCGCCATGCTCCGCCGCAAAAGGTGCGTTTTCGCTCCGACATGCAAACTGACATAGTAGTTGGAGGCTTCAATCCAATCGATCTCCGATGCCGCAACAAACGACACCTGGCCCGCTGCCTTGATCACGAAGGATCGCTTCGCCTGCCGCCCATTCCTGGCAAACGAGATTCTCTCCTTTGCACGTGCAAGTGTTCGTTCAAATCGCGCATTGTCGAATGGCTTCAAAAGGTAATCGAGAGCGCCTATCTCAAAAGCGCGCAATGCGTAGCTGTCGTATGCGGTCACAAAAATGACGCAGGGCGCCTCATTTCCCAGCATCTCGATCACATCGAAGCCATCGCACTCTGGCATCTGCACGTCGAGAAAGATGAGATCAGGTTTCAATTCGCGGATTGCCGAGAGCGCCTCGCGACCGGAGCCGCACTCGGCAACAATTTCGATTTCCTCATGCAGGCGAAGCAGGATTATGAGATTGGTTCGAGCCAGTGGCTCATCGTCGACGATGACGGTGCGAATCTTCTTGATCGTGTGGCCTGCATCCTTCATTGACTTCTCTCAACTCGGGACGATACGAGATAAGGAATCGACACCGAGACTTCGACGCCGCCCGCTTTGCCGTTGTGCATCGTGAATCCGAAGTTATTTCCATAGAGACTTTTCAGCCGGGTTCGGACATTGACGTTGCCAATTCCGGAGCTGGACAGATCATCCGGCAGAAGAGGCGGCCCATCGTTCGAAATCGTAAGAAGGAGCTTATCGCCGTCCCGAGAAGCACCGATCCGGATCGTGCCTCCTTGCGCGCGCTCTGCAATCCCGTGCTTTACTGCGTTTTCGACAATCGGCTGCAAAATCAGGGTGGGAACCTGCGCCTGGTACAGATCCAGCGGCACGTCGAAGTCGAGTTGCAAACGATCCGCAAACCGGACCTTCTGAATACTCAGATACATCTCGATGAATTGCAGTTCTTCGGCAAGCGCCACCTGCTGACGAGATGAGCCCTCCAGCGTGTGACGCAGGAAATCACTCAAGCCGGCGATCATGGTGACCGCATCCTCATCTCGTCCCGCACGAACCAGACCAGAGATCGCGTTGAGCGTGTTGAACAAAAAATGCGGCTCGATCTGCTTTCGCAAGGCATCGAGCTGGGCTATGGAGAGCTGCTCATTCAGCCGCGCAGTTTGCATCTGCTGCTCGGCCAGGCGCGCCCTCGAATCCAAAACGTAGCTCACGACAAGGATTCCCGCATACAGAACGAGCGAGAAGAGGGTTCCGCTCAGGAATCTCCCCAGCAAAAACCTGACGAGAGGTACTGATGTTGGACGGCTCGCATTCATACCAACGAACGTACCCAGCCACGCGGTCCACACCGCGAAGACGATGCGGATCGTAAAGAAAGCCGCCGCATGCACAGCCCAGGTCGCGAAGGGCCTCACGTGGACCGGCGGAAATCGGCGTCCAAGGTGAATGATAGGCACGGTCGCGAGCGCCCAGGGCAGCCAGAAGAAAATGCTCACGCCAATGACCCTGAACCAGGCTTGATGCATCCCCTGCATCTGCATCGCAATCACCGTTTGCGCCGAATCGACGATCCCTACACCGAGCCAGATCGATGCGCTCCATATCCACAGGTTCGATCGCGCACGAAGAGCATCCGGATTCATGCCTGCATCTTATGCTTGCTACTCGGGGCCGGGCACAGAAATGCAGCGAACTGCCAGAACCATGCAGCGGCCTGCCTACCGCGAGATCGGCGCAAAGAGCACAATGGACTTCATGTTCATCTCGAAGGCCACCCTCTTATTGATGCTGGGAATCACGCTTGCCGGCATCTGCGCCGCAAAGCAGGCCGATACGGCATCCAGCGAAGGTCCGCAATATACCGCGGATGGCCAGCTCAAGCTTCCCGAGCATTATCGCGAATGGGTCTGGCTCACGTCAGACTTTTACGCGGGTACTGACCCGGCCAAAATGCAGGCAGGCGCACAATTCAAGTTCAACAATATCCTTGTCAATCCGGAAGCATATAGGGCATTCATGCAGACCGGAACGTGGCCTGATAAGACGATGCTCGTTGTGGAACAGCGGCAAGCCGACGACATTGGATCGACGAATCCGAATCTGAAGGGAAACGTCCAGAGCTCAGAAATCGGGCTAGCTATGCATGTGAAAGACGAAGCCCGTTTTCCCGGTAAGTGGGCCTTCTTTGGCTTCAAGGCGGCTACGACTGCGAGCATGATCCCGACAACCGCCGGTTGCTATAGCTGCCATGCCGCACACGGAGCGGCAGACACCACGTTTGTTCAGTACTATCCGACGCTACTGCCGATCGCGAAGAGCAAAAACACTCTCAGTGCCGCGCATCTGCCAGGGAGTCAGAGCGCGTCGCCGCCCACCAAATAACGGTGTAACAGGCACGATTGCAGGCGCCAGATTTCCGAGACTGGCCGAAGGATGAGTAACACGAATGCGCTCTTCGTTCCGGTCGATCTGCGGTTTGCGCTTGATTACTTCTCCATTCAGCCTCGGTTGCTGAGCACCGGCACGGAAGGCCTCGGTTCAACCGGCTTGGTGGTGATGACCAGCTTGGCCGGAGTGAGCTCGGGACCTTCCCAGCCGGACTTCACCGCTTCAATGTGAATCTCGCCCGGCCGCTTTGTTGACTGCAGAATCACCTGGGCAAGGCCGTTGAAGAGCGAACGCTTCGGTTCCTTGTCGCTCTCCTGGCAGTTCGGATCACCATTGCCCGCACCAAGAAAAATGCCTGCTCCCGAGATGTTGAAGCCGATCAGGTTCTGCGCCGTAGGAACGGGACGGCCCTCTTGATCGAGCGCTTCAACCTTGACGACTGCAATGTCCTCGCCGTCGGCATCGATCTCCATCCGGTCGGCTGTGAGACGAATGGCAACAGGAGCCCCGGTGGTCTCACGCTTCTCGGTAAGGACGACCTTATCGTTCTTCGTTCCACGGGCCTCAATATCTCCCGGCTCGTAGCGCACCTTCCACTCGATGTGGCCAAGATGTGGAACCTTCTTACTGCCCTGGCTCTTGCCGTTGACGAGCAGCTCGACCGAATCGAGATTCGAGTGAACCCACACCGGAATCTCATCGCCTTCCCTGCCCTCGAAGTTCCAGTGCGGGAACAGATGCAGCACCGGCTCCTTGCCCCACCAGGATTTGTAGTAATAGAAGGTGTCCTTGGGAAATCCGCAGGTATCGGCGATGCCGAATTGCGAGCTGATCGAGGGCCAGCCGTAAGGCGTCGGCTCGCCGCGATAATCGAAGCCTGTCCACGCAAAGCCGCCTGCCTCCCACTCGCGCGTTCCATAAAAGGTCCACCACTCCTCTGCGGTTTCTCCCCAGCCAGGCTGGTTCAAATCATAGGCGCTCAGCATATTGCGCAGCGGGTCGGTGGCGTACTCGCCACGCGTGGAGATGGCGCTGGCAGTCTCCGATCCATAGACAGGACGCATGGGATGTTCTTTGTGGTAGGCGTCAGGAAATTTGAGATTGTAATTGAAGCCGATGATGTCTAAGGCGTCCGATACGCCTTTGGAATTGTCGCCATTGACGGCGGCAGAGACGACGCGCGTGGGATCAAGCTCGTGGCATTTGCGCACCATGGTTGCCGCGATCTTGGCGCCCTCTTCGGCCTCCGCGTTTTGCAGTTGCCACTCTTCGTTGCCGATGGAC
>JASHQE010000062.1 GCA_030037705.1 Acidobacteriaceae bacterium
TACTGCGCATGAGCAAGCTGATTCCGATTCAGGCAAGGGCCTGAGCAAGGACAGGTGTCTCCCCACGGCGAAAAAACGCCCGGCGGAGATCAAAAAACAACGACGATCAACCTTCGTCTGGCGCGCGAAACGCCCGGACTGAGCCAGAAATCACTGAGACGCGGCTTTTTTCAGCAAGCTGTTTAGCCGTGCCATAAACAGAGATTGGGATGGCCGGGCATCTGCATCCAAACCGCGAAGGGGGGTGACTGCATGGGACATGGATTAATCGCATGGATTGTGATCGGCGTGCTAGTATCCTGAGTCAAAAGTTTGCATCCTAATTTCGCTGTCATCCTGAGCGAGGTTTGCCGCGTATTTTGCGGCAAACAGAGTCGAAGGATCTGCGGTTGTTTTTCAACGAACTTCGGATTCGCCACACTAGCCGGCTGGATCACTGGAACGCTTATGAAAGGCTCGGGCTATGGTTTCTTCATGGACATGATCGTCGGGCTGGTTGGCGCAGTAATCGGCGGATTTCTCTCGAATCATCTGGATATGGGCGGCGTGGGCCAGCACGGGATCATCGTCTGCATTCTGATCGCGGTGGTGGGAGCCGTACTTCTCACATGGCTCGTTCGCCTCATCAGCGGGAACCGGTCAGCCAGCTTGTAAAGCTGTTATTCGCGGGCGGACGTGAGACTGGCGGCGCGCAACACCTCCGACACCGCCTGCTCAGGCGTCAGTGCGTCGACAACAATCGAAACGTGCGCCGTGCGGTAAAGCGGCAGCCGGCGCGCGTAGCGGTCGGCGAGATTGGCCTGGTCGGCAAGGATCGGCCGGGCGTGCTCCGTACCGCTGCAACGCTTGAGTGTGGTTGCCAGCTCGACTTCCAGATGCACAAGCAGCGTGCCGGGCGAGGATAGAAGCAGATCGCGCGTCTCGGACCGCTCGATGGCTCCGCCGCCCAGCGCGAGGACCAGCCGGTCCTCTGCCATCAGGCGAACGATGGTGGCGTGCTCGCGATCACGGAAGGCGCTCTCACCGTGGCGTGCGAAGAGATCGGTGATCTTGCAGCCTGCCTCGGCCTCGATCACATCGTCTACATCGATGAAACGCCAGCCAAGACGCTGGGCTACGAGCGGGCCCACGGTGCTTTTGCCCGATCCCATGAAGCCGGTGAGAACGATGCGGCGGGGCGGATTCTTGGCGGCGGATGGATGGAGAGTGGACATACTTCCGTAATTCGCAGTAACAGTCACTCGATCCATCATACGTTTCAGCCCAGCACCATCACGATGGCGCCTGCGGTAATCAGTGCGCCGCCGACCAGCGCCGGGGGGTTAAGCTTTTCGCCGAGCAGCAGCCAGGCGAAAACCATGACCAGCGGGACGGAGAGCTTATCCAGCGGGGCAACACGTGAAGCGGGGCCGAGTTGCAGCGCGCGGAAGTAGCAGAGCCAGGAAAGCCCTGTGGCCAGACCGGAGAGCGTGAGAAAGAAGATCGTGCGACGGTCAAGGTCTCGCACCTCGCCGTGCTTGCCGAGAGCGAGAGCGATGCCCCAGGCAAAGAAGACCACAACCGTGGTGCGCAGCGCCGTGGCCAGATTCGAGTCCACATGGGCCACACCCACTTTGGCCAGCAATGCCGTGGCCGCGGCGAAGAGTGCGGAAAGCAATGCCCATCCGATCCAGGTCATGGCTTCATGCTACGCGGACAGGCGCGTTGCGGTCTTCAACGGCGAGAGAATCTCTTACGCGATCCGTAGTGGGACAGTTTGGCCGGTTTTGAAGGGTACGGGCTTGAAGGGTATGGGCTTCAGCCCGTACATAAAAGTTCAACCAAATCGGCGAGGCTTTAGCCCCTGAGGGAATATGCATTCAAACTGACCCACTACCACGCGATCTGCCGCCGATGCCGCGTTGATACACTCCAGAGATGGAGACCGGCGCACCGAGCAAAACTGCCTTCCGCGTGGCCCTCCGCCGCGCTGTGCATCAGGTTCTCGACCGGCCTCCGGTACTGGACGACCCCATTGCCGTTCCGCTGCTCGGCCCCCGCTTTCAGTTTGATCGCCTTCGCGAGATGAACCCGGTTGCCCGCGCGTTCCGGGCCTTCATGGCCGCCCGCAGCCGTTACGCGGAGGACCGGCTGACGGAGTGTGTAGCGAATGGGATCATGCAGTACGTCGTTCTCGGCGCGGGACTCGATACCTTCGCGTATCGGAATCCATTTCTGCAACTCAAGGTCTTCGAGGTCGATTTTCCGGCTACGCAGGAGTGGAAACGCGCGCTGCTGCATGAAGCGGCGATCCGCCTGCCGGACGGTCTCACCTTTGTTGCATTGGATTTCGAACGCCAGACGCTGGCAGAGGGGCTGGCCGAGGCTGGATTCAACTCCGAAAAACCCGCCTTTTTCGGCTGGCTCGGTGTCGTGCCGTATCTCACCAGGGAAGCCTTCCGCTCTACCCTGGAGATGATTGCAAAGTTGCCGGCCGGAACGGGTGTCAGCTTCGATTACGGAGTTTCACGCGAGACGCTCGGGCCGCTGCGGCGGGTAGTCTTTGATGCGCTGGCAGCGCGTGTGGCGAAAGCGGGCGAACCATTCCGGCTCTTCTTTACGCCGGTTGAATTGGACGCGGAGTTTCGCCGGGCGGGCTTCCAGCGTTTTGAGCAGCGCGGCGCAGACGAACTGAACAGGCTTTATTTCGCAGGACGCACAGACGGCCTGAAGCTGCCCTCACCAGGATTGGGCAGGATGGCCACGGCGTGGGTCCACAGCACAGTGACCACAGCACAGGTCCACAACACAGGCATGGGCCAGTAAGATGAAGTCATGCGTCCGCCAGCCTTCCGTCTCTTCGCTCTGCTTCCGTTTTTTTTCGCTTTCGGCGGATGCGGTTATCACACACTCGGCGCTGCGACGCATCTGCCTCCCGATGTGAACACACTTTCGGTTCCGGTCTTTGCCACGCGCGCGGACACCTACGGAACGGAAGCCGCGATGACGGATGCCGTGATCCGCGAGTTTGCCACGCGGACGCGCTTCCGGGTAACTCCGTCTGCGAGCGAAGATGCAGACGCCGTGCTGCATGGAACTATCCTGCGCGAAGTGGTTTCGCCGCTCACATACAACACGGCAACGCAGCAGTCATCGAGTTTTCTCATCACGATTATCATTTCCGTAACGTTGAATGCCCGGGACGGCCACGTGCTTTACCAGAACAACAAGTACACGTTCCGCCAGCAGTACCAATCGACAACCGACCTGCCTACGTTTCTGCAAGAAGATCCGGCGGCAGTGCGGAGGATTGCGCGCGAGTTTGCGCGGCAGCTTGTGGCGGATATGTTGGAAGGATTTTAAGTTTTATCCTTCGGCGCGGACGAGAAGGCAAGTGATGTTGTCATGGCCTCCGGCTTTGTTGGCGGCGTTTACAAGACGGGCGCAGAGATTATCAAGCGGAAGATCGATCGAGAGAAGAGACTCGATCAGAGGGTCGGATAGCTCGCGCGTGAGGCCGTCTGAACAGAGCAGGAAGAGATCGCAGGGTTCGACTTCAAGCTCAAAGATGTCGGGGGTCACGAGACTCTGGGTGCCAAGAGCGCGGGTGATGATGTTGCGGAGCGGAGACCGCTCCGCATCTGTCCGGCTCATGCGGCCCATTCTCACCTGCTCCTCGACGTGGGAATGATCGAGGGTAATCTGCTCGAGGCGGCGGTTGCGCAAGCGGTAGCCGCGGCTGTCGCCGATATTCAGAAACCAGGCATGACGCTCTTCCGCGATGAACATCACCATGGTGGTGCCCATACCGCTGAGCTTGTGGTTCCGCTGTGCGCGAGAGTAGATGGCTTGATTGGCGGCGGCAATGGCTCGCCCGGCCTGCTCACGCGGCGGGACGGAATCCTTGGCCAGCAAGCGCATGAGCTCATCGACGGCCAGCGAGCTGGCGACTTCCCCGGCGGCCGCACCGCCCATCCCATCACAAACGACGTAGACGCCATGCTCAACCGAATATCCAAATGCGTCCTCGTTCGAAGAGCGTTTGCGGCCGAGGTCGCTGGCCGCCGCAGCCGTATAGTGAACTAACGCCGTGGCCAAGAAAATCTCCCGCCCAAAATTGCCCCCAAAATGACCCCGTTGCCCAGTTTACACAGATTCGCGCGCCTCGACTGCTAACCAAAGTGCGTTACCGCGCTGCCGCCTCACCTGCATCCGCGGGCAGCGGAGGAGGCGCAGGCAGCTCGAATACTTGGATGGCCCCCGCGTTCAGAACGGCTACTCTCCGTCCGGAAGGAGAGATGGCGACATTGCCGCCGGAATCGAGAGGTGGGCTGACCGGGGTCTCCAGAGCCAGATCGCCGGTTGCGGCATCATAGACTGTGAGCCACTGGCCCTTGATGTCGTCCGAGTCGATCGGCGCGTAGGCATTGACGGGGTGCGAGACGCCCAGGGTCTCGCGCGCAATACGCAGGCCATCGGGTGCGATGGTGATCTCCGGCCAGATGGCGACAGAGGGAATCTGATCGGCCCACAGGGTCCGACCGCCGGTGGTCATGGCCACCAGCCTGTTGCTGTCGTCAGCGGTGCAGGCGGTGACGAGAATCTCCCGCTCGGAGACAAAATCGTCGGTGGGATCACAGCGGGAGTCGACGCTGCCTAGCATCTTGCTTCCGCCATCGAAATAGCTGAGATTGAGCATCCATGCCCAGCCCTGTCCGCGCAGTTCCTCGAGGTAGCCGTTTGAATTGATCGCAAGATGGACGATGGAACGCGCCCGGCTTACCAGCATCACCTTGCCGGAATCGCGGCGCAGAACGCGGACTACGGTTTCAGGCGCGGTATCGCCCGGAGCCTGGTCTGAGTCTATTGCAGCCGAAGCAGTGGAAGGGCTTGCGACCTGGCCCGGCTGGGCATCGGTCTTGGGAGGCTCATGCGAGTCGGTAACCAGAAATTGCTGGGCGGGATCGAGTTCGAGCCCAAGCAACGGACCCGGAAATTGCAGGAAAGGCTTCAGATTGAGGCTTCCATCTCCCAGGAGCAGGTTGTTGCGGTCACGCAGCAGAAAATGGCCGTCGTGGAGCATCCACAGGTAACGTCTGCGGTCATGAACGGTCCACACGGTCTCAGCCTCAACGGCTCCCTGCGGCAGGGAAAGCACGACGGCGCGAATCTGTCGCTCGTCGCTTTCAGTTCCTGCGGTCGCGTCGCGGTGCAGCAACCCGGGAACGCGAAAAGTAAAGAGAAGCTCATCTTCTCCCACGAAATCGAGCGAGGCGAGGGCATTGCGCGCACCCAGGTAGATGGCTCCCGGCGGGGAAAACCCAAGCGGGTCGACGGGGATCGACCAGGAGGGTGCAAGTGTGGGTTGAGATGGAAAATGGTCTGGAATGAGGCGATCTTTGACCGGCCGCGGATGGGCGGGCGCGGACACCGTTTGGGCCCGCACTGCGGAGGCAGAAAACGCCACTGCGCAGCCTGCCGCTATCCACGCGCCCACGGTTCTCCATCGTTTCCCCATCGCTCTGTATTTTCGCCGATGCGGCCGGTCTTGGGCAGAGAGCTATTTTCCAGGTTCAAAAATCGGCTTGAAACAGGCGCAAGGGTAGGATGAACGTCGCGATTTTCACGCGAATCCTGCGATTTTCGATGGTTCGTGTTTACTATTTCAGGCAATAAATCACTTGACTAACCCAGCCCCTGTGTGGAGGTATGTAAGATGAATACCTCTATCCTCAGGAGGCTTTTTGTGGCAGAAGGTGGTCCTCCACCAAGTTGGAGATTTCGGACTATTGACTACATAGCTCTAGGGTTTATTTTGCTTGCGCCCGAAGAACTCTGGCGACAACCCAAGGCCTGGTACTCATGGGGCACTGCTCTTGTGCTGGGCATCTTTTGTGCGTGGATCGGAGATTCGGGGCCAAAAGTTAAAGCTAGAGCGTTGGAGTGGTGGAATTCTCCGAAAAATTTAGCGCTCGCGCGAGCAGAAAACGCGAAATTGCAGGCTGAGGTGACGCAACTTAAAGAGACAATCTCTCAGCCATCCAAATTAACGATTCACTCCGCGAAATACGGCGCTTTGTTGCCGGGATCAAAGCAATGTGATGTGACAAATTGCCTTCGCAAGAAGATTAACGGCGACGGATTGGTTCTTCAGATTCAGAATGGAAACTTCTGGGCAGACGGCCTCAATTACGTGCCGGAAGACCCGCACGAGGGCGAGAAAAAGTGGCTTGAAGTTGAATATTCGTTTGATGGCGGAAATACCATTCGCGTAACACGTAGGGAGGATTATCGTTTAGTCCTTCCTGAGGACACGTTTATTAAGGAGAAGCTGGAAAGTAGTCAGGAAGAGGCGCGATATAACAAAAGTTCCTATGAGTCTGATTTACGGAAGGTGGAAGGCGAGTGGAAAAAGTGTGAAGAAGAAAAGCGGGCAACGTTGGCTCAGATTAAAGATTTGAAAACGAATCCAAACTTATCAAACTTGCTTTCTCAACTTCAGATTGACGCCCTCACGCTGGCCAAGGAATTACGAGATTTCTTGGCCAGCCTACCTCCATTTCCCCATGATCCCCAACAGCATCCCGACGAAGGCGACTATGATTATCAAGTCCGTGTACAGAACAATGATTACCTGCGTAAGGTGTTTGAGGAGAATTGGAAAAAACAAGGGGAATGGCGGCTTAGGCTTATGCATGGTTACGCTAATCGGAAGTTCGGAGAAAGGATTACCGTCTTGATGCATCGTCTAGGCGAAGATATGAGCTATCCGGCTCATAATGCGACGTTCGCGGAGAAGCCGCCATCAGATGCAAAGGACATCAGTCGATTGGCACAACAAATGGAAATGATTGCTATCTGGATCAACCGTACGGAGCGGGGAGAAGTTAACCTTCTTTCCTGAGATCGTGCCATAATCTCTGTAGGACGAATCCAGGTGGAGCGATCTTCAAGTAGCAAAGCTGAACTGGACAACGAAAAGCCTCCCGAAGACGCGCTATTCAGGGAGGCTTTGACCGCCGCGCTTTCCGTTTCAAAGCAGGAGATTCAGAAACGGGAGTCCGAGTCCGAACCAGAGAAAATTTCTCGGCATACTCGATACAAGTACGTCCCCGCAAAGCCCCAGTCTTAGTTACTGGGAGGCACCTTGCCGGTCAGTTCTGCAAAGGTCAGGCGTTTGCCAGTTATCTGCGATACTGCCAGCGCAAAGCGATCTGCATCGGTCAACGGGTTGTCTTTCGTAGCGCGGTTATTGAACCGAAAAACCTGTTCATCGATGTAGCGGTCAAGGTGAAAGGGCTCTACGGCAACGTATGTTCCCTTCAGGCCGCGTTTCAATAGACTCCAGAAATTCTCGATGCTATTCGTGTGCACTTCGCCGCGCACGTATTCGTTTACATGATTCACCGTATCGTGGATGAAATCGAGTTCGGGTAGTGACTTGTAACCACCGTAGCTATCGCTATAAACCTTGCTGCCTTTTTCGACGTTTTCCAAGATCGCATTCATCAGCACATCACGCCTTACTTGAGGCACCACTTGCGCACGTACCTTCCGAGTCTCACGGTCGAGCATTCCGAAGACAGGAACTTTATCGGTTCCGTGTCCGGTCTTGTTCTTGTACTTCGGATTCTGAATCACTGCTCCCGTACCATCGAGCGCAAGCAACGCCTCTTTCTTGCACTGATGCTTGTTCTTGGGATTACCGCCGATATAAACCTCATCAACCTCCACAGGGCCTCCATCTTCGCCGCCCAGCTTGACTAGCGAGCCATTGCGGAGCGCCATGCGGATGCGATGCAACATAAACCACGCCGACTTCTGAGTGACCTTGAGATCGCGGGAAATCTCGTGAGAACTAATTCCGTTTTTGCAGTTGCAGACCATCCAAAACGCCGCGAGCCACTTGTCGAGACGAATAGGTGAATCCTCAAAGATCGTTCCAACCTTCACAGAGAATTGCTTCCGGCAGGCGTAGCACTTCCAACGCTTTTGCGTAGCAAACCAATAATGTTTGCGCTCGCCCTCCAGCGCTCCGCAGAACGGGCAGAGAGGACCATTCGGCCAGCGTAAGGAGGCGATGAGGTCAATGCAGCGCTGTTCGTCAGAGTAGTATCTGATTACTTCTAAAAGGTTTGTCGGAATCTCTGGCATGGGTGAGTACCTATCTAACCCAGAGTACGATGAATCTTTGGGTTAGTCAAGTGATTTATTGCCTTTCGAGAAGGAGGGGGTGGGGTAATCAGTTTTTTGCATCGGGAGTCGCAGATCGGCAGTGGGTCAGTTTGGAATTGCCTGTGCCTCGGGGGCTAAAGCCCCACTCAATTTGTGTGGTTTGATGTACGGGCTAAAGCCCGTACCCTTCAAGCTGAAGCCTGTATCCTTCAAACTGACCCACTACCGATTCCCGAGGCTTAACGGCAGCGCCAGATAAAATGTTGCACCTCCGGCTTGGTTGTTCTCAGCCCAGAGGCGCCCACCATGCGCTTCAGCGATCGAGCGGGACACCGTTAAACCGACTCCTAGCCCGCTTTTTTTCGTCGTCACAAAAGCATCGAAGATCTCTTCCGGGTCGCAGATCCCAGGTCCATTGTCGACCACTTGCACCAGCATCTCGTCGATGTGCGTTACGGCCGCCCGGATCACGATCAGGGGAGCTTTTGCGTTCTCCAGGGCTTCCATTGCATTCGAGGCCAAGTTGATGAATATCTCTTGAATCGCGAGGGGGTCTACGTAGACCTTCGGGAGATTCTCATCGCAATGCCATTCGATTGGGACTCTGCGCCGGCTCGTATCCTCCAGCACAAAGCGAACCGCATCTCTCATCATGGCGACGACGTTCGCTTCTTTCTTGTCTAAACGCTCTTGTTTAAAAACTGCACGGATCCGCTTCATCGTCTCACCAGCCCCGTGGGCGTCCCTCACGATTCGGTCCATCGCGGCAATCGCCTCCATCAGACTCGGAGATTCAGCTACCAACCAACGCTTTGCGGCTTGAGCATTGGCAAGTATCGACGCAAGGGGCTGATTGAGCTGATGAACGATCGAAGCAGCGAGTTCGGCTTCTCTCGCAAATCTCGACAATGTTTCGCGCCTCTGGCGAGCCTTCTGAAGATTTTTTGCGGCTCGTTCGTCGGTCTCGCCATCCGCCAAGAGCCAATTCACTTCAGTTGCTCGTCCTAACGATTTCGGGTGCTGGACCATTTGGGGTGCCTGGCATCGGGTGCCCGGTGACTGCATTTTCTAGAAATGACGATGGCAAGTCCTTTAGAAAACTCTGAAAAAGGATGAAAAACTCTGAAGCCAATCTTTATGAATAACTTAACTGCCAGCTTTCCATATAGAGAAGGGAGAAGGCGTAAATCGTCTTGCCGAATCGCTGCAACCGGGATCGGTGAATTCCATCCTTAGATCGGGCTCTGTTCCAGTTCTTTAGCCTTATGCTCATCCATATGTACCGTTTCGGAGAGTTTGTGCTGGACCCTCGACGCCGCATGTTATCGCGCGATGGTTCACCGGTGGTTCTCACCCCAAAAGCTTTCGACGTTCTCTCCTTCCTGCTGCAAAACCCCAACCGGCTGGTCCTCAAGGAGGAATTGCTTCAGGCCGTGTGGGGAGACACTTTTGTCGAAGACGGGAACCTGACACAGTACATTTCACATTTGCGGAAGGCATTGGGCGACAACTCCGAAGACACACGGTTGATCGTCACCATCGCTCGCAAGGGATACCAGTTCACCGGGGATGTTGCGATTGCCGAGGCGGCGGAGGTTGCAAAACAGGTTGCGGTCCAGATCCCTGCAACAGAAAACGCACAGGTCGATGCGCGAATCAACCTGGGGACACTCACGAAACCACCTCATCGTCGATGGAAAACGGCGTTTGTGGCGGCTGCGCCGGCGGCCATTCTCGCTTTGGCTTTCTGGGTCTATTGGAACTACCGTCAGCGGGTGATGCTCTCCGCAACAGACACGATTGTCCTCGCTGAGGTCACGAATCAGACCAGCGATCCGGCATTCTACGATGCATTGAACACGGCATTGCGCTACGCGGTGGAACAGACACCGTATCTGAACACACTGAGTATCGATAAGGTTCTCGGAACCATGGCGGAACTTGATCTTCCGCCAGCGACGAAATTGACGCCCGAGATCGCCCGCCAGGTCTGCCTTCGCACCAACAGCAAGCTGGTCATCGCCAGTTCCATTGCAGATGCAGGCAATGGATTTCGCATCGGCCTCGATGCCATAGATTGTCAATCCGGCAGGAATGCCGTTGATATTCACGAAGTAGTTGCTGACCGAAATCAAGTCGTTCACACGCTCGGGACTGCTATTGTGCGCCTGCGCCGCAAGCTGGGAGAGCCAAGCGCGTCGCTGGCCCGATTCAACCAGCCGTTGGATGAGGCGCTGAGCTCCTCGATCGAAGCCCTGCAAGTAGGAACCATGGGATATAAGCGTCATCTGGCAGGAGATTTCAACGGAGCAATCTCTTACTACAACCGCGCCCTTGAGTTGGATCCCAACCTCGCGCCGACGTATGAAGGCCTCGGAGCCGCCTACTATGCGCTCGGCGAGGAGCGCTTGACCGCATCGGCAATTACGAGGGCCTATCAACTGCGGGCCCGGATGACCGAAGTATCCCGTTTGGAAACGGAGTACTTGTACTATGCATGGGTTACCCGGGATCTCGATAAGGCTCTTTCCGTCGTCATGCAATCCGTGCAGACCTTTCCCAGAAACGTCCCTGCTCGTCTTAACTTATCCAGTTGTTTTGCATTCCTGGGACAACCGGACAAAGCAGCCGACGAGGATCGCGAGGTGGCGCGTCTTCAGCCGACAGCCTATAACTTGGAGGCATGGGCTATTACTTCTCTCCATGCCGAATGGTTTAAGGAAGCCCAGGCTGCCCTCGATGAAGCGGCTGCACGAAAACTCGACTTCGATGCATTGCGAGATGACCGCATTCGGCTGTCTTTTCTACAACACGACCAGCGCGCAATCGAGGAGCAGTTGAACGGAGCAGCGGGTGAGGCGCAGGACTACGACTTGCTTCTATGGAAATCCGAGGTCGAAGAGTATCACGGTCATTTCCGCAAAGCTCGAGAGTTGATTCAGCAAGCTCTGCAAGTGGCGCCAGGCGCTCCTGCTGAGCGGAGGCATCAGATCTCGTTGTGGCAAAGTTGGCCGAGGTATGCCTTGTGGGAGGCCGAAAGCGGCGACTCTGCCCGCGCGAAACGAATGGCCGCACTCGAGACGGTGACCGACCGCGATGAAGAGCAGTATCTTGCGCTGGCGTTCGCACGAGCAGGGGATATTGAACAGGCTCGGAAACTGGTAGAGGATCTGGACCACAATTCGCCGCTCGATACTCTCATTCAGAACTATGGCCTTCCGACGATCCGCGCAGCGATGAAATTAAATGCAAAGGATGCGACTGGTGCGATCAAAGCCCTAGAGCGGACTCGACAATACGAATTATCCGTAAACCCATCTTTCAATGGTCTTTATCCGGCATATATCCGTGGCTTGGCTTACCTTCAACTGGGCGAGGGGCGCTTGGCGGCCGCGGAGTTTGAGAAGTTGGCCGATCACCGTGGTTTGGTGGGAACAGACGTGATTGGGGCGCTGGCATACTTGCAGATGGCCAGGGCTCAGATCATGATGAGAGACGAAGCGTCCGCCCGCAAGTCCTATGAAGATTTTCTGGATTTGTGGAAAGGCGCCGATCCCGATATCCCGATTTATCGGCAGGCCAAAGCAGAATACGCGACACTCCGAAAATAACTTACGCGGACTTGACCGAGTCGCCCCTTCCTCAGCACGCGTCGATTTCAACACGCGCAAAAATCGCCGAACCGCTGCTCAATCTCTGATCTGCAACCGGTCCAAAAGGGGAAAGAGCACGAGAGCAATGACTGAGTTGCCGATGGCGATGAAGAGCTGGGTGAGCCAGTTCCATTCGAGATCAAGTCCTAACAGGACGCGGTAGACAAAGAGAAAGATGGCGCTCGAAAGTAGCGAGAGGAGAAAGTTGAGAAGCACGCGGATGGTGAAGTTCTCTACGTCGATGCGAATACCTACGGAGGCGGCGAGGAATCCGACGGCAGTTTTCGCAATGCCGTTGACGCCGATGGCATGGTGCGAAAGCGCATCTTCAAAGATTCCGATGGCTGCGCCCATCAGCGTGCCCTGGATGGGGCTGCGGCGGCCGAGGGCGAAGTAAATAGTGACGACAAGCGGCAGGTCGAGCCACGTATACGCCCCGAGGACGCGCGGCAGCCAGGCCTGCAGGACGAGCGCGATGAGGGGAATCAGCCCATAGACCAGCAGCGGGTAGCGATGAATCTCCATATCGCGCCGGAAGTTGGCGCCGAGCAGGGACATGGTCTAAGGATTCCTCCGCGGCGCAGATGGGGGCGCAGATTGCTGGCTGGAGCTGGTTCCGGTCTTGGGGCTGGCGCTGGTTCCCGCTCCAGTATCGGGTGTAAGCGCGGCTCCCGGCGAGAAGCGATCCGGGTGAAGCGTGGGCAGAAGCTTGGGCGCGGGCGGTACGGCAGCAGGAGCAGCCTGCCCCGGATTCTCACCAGGCTTTGCAGGCGGATTGGCGGCGGGCGCATTGGGATCGGCGAGGCCGGGCAAACGCTCGGCATTGATCTGCGAGGCCTTCAATTGTTCCTGAATGGCTTCTGCCTCGGCGCCTTTGACGGCTTCGCTGGCGGCGATGTCCTTCTGCTGCTGATCGGAGAAGCGCGGCTGTGTGGAAGTGATAACCAGCACCTCGTCGATGCGGTCAAGATGCGCGGCCGGCTTGACCATGACGTCGATGAAGGCGTCGCGGTCGGGATCGCGGATTACTTTTTCCACGGCGCCAACGGGAAGGCCGCGCGGAAAGATCAGATCGCCGCCGGCGGTGAGAACGACTTCGCCGGGTTGGATACGCTCGTCGGCAAGGATGCCGACGATCATGAGCTGGCCGTCAGCATTGCCGCGGAGGATGCCGCGAATCCGCGTGGTTTGGAGGATGACACCTGCGCCGCTGGTCTGATCGTTGATGGCCAGCACCTGCGCCGTGTGGGGAAAAACGTCGCGAATCTTACCCACGATGCCATCGCCGGTAATGACGGCCATGTCCGGCTTGAGATGGTAATCTTCGCCCTTATCGATGTAAAAGACATGCGATTGCTCGCTGCCGCTGGTCCCGATGGCCTGGGCGGCTACAGTGGCGTAGATGTATTTCTCCTGGAAACCGAGCAAAGCCTGCAAACGCTGGCCCTGCCGCGCATCTTCAAGCAGGGCTGCCTGCTCCAGCCGGAGACGGTCAATGGTCTTTTGGAGATCCTGGTTCTGCTGGCGGACATTTCTCAGGTAAAAGTAATTGTTCCAGACGTGCAGAATGCCGAGCTTGGTATTGTGAATGACGCGCTCCGGAGGCGAGACGAGCGCCTCGGCCCACAGACGAATCAACCGGACGCCGGAGCTGTCGTGCGAGTCCAGCGTGCTGCGCCCGGCGCCTGCGCGCCGCACCTGCATGGCCAGGCCGATGATCTGGGCTACCAGGATCGCCAGCAGCACCAGCAGGTTTCGATAACGGACGAAAAACGATTCCATGGCGAAGAACAGGGGCTAAGGGACTAGAACCGGTTGCATAAATGGCCTGCGGTGATAAAAAGCTACCCTCAGGGGCTAAAGCCCCCAACATTTATGCGGCTTTTACGGCACGACTAAAGTCGTGCCCCTTCACAAACCATTTATGCAACCAGTCCTAGGGACTAGAGGCAAACCTGCGTCACTAAGGTGATTTTGTCTTTGCATCTGCGGCGGCTTTCGACGGGGTTGGGATATTGCGCGATTTTTGAAGTCCCTATTCCCTAATCCCTGCCTTTATCAGTCGATCTTGATTTTGCGCAACAGGCGGAAGTCCGAAAGCATTTTCCCGGTGCCGAGAACCACAGACGCCAACGGATCGTCGGCCACCGAGACAGGAAGGCCCGTCTCTTCACGGATGCGCTTGTCGAGATTCTTGATGAGTGCGCCACCGCCGGTGAGCACGATGCCGCGGTCGGAGATATCGGCCGAGAGTTCAGGGGGCGTGCGCTCCAGCGCCACCCGGATAGCGTTCATGATGACGGCGATGCATTCGCCGAGCGACTCGCGGATCTCGCTATCGTCGATGGTGATGGTCTTGGGCACGCCTTCGATCAGGTTGCGGCCTTTGATCTCAAGACTGAGCGGCTTGTCGAGCGGATAGGCCGACCCGATCTCGATCTTGATCTGCTCGGCGGTACGCTCGCCGATGAGCAGGTTGTACTTACGCTTCAGATAGTTCGTGATGGCCTCGTCCATCTGGTTCCCGGCCATGCGCACCGAGCGCGAGTAGACGATGCCGGAGAGCGAGATGACGGCAATATCCGTAGTGCCGCCGCCGATATCGACAACCATGTTGCCGGACGGTTCCGTAATGGGAAGGCCGGCGCCGATGGCGGCCACCATGGCCTGCTCGACCAGATACACCTCGCTGGCCTTGGCGCGGTAGGCAGAGTCCTCGACGGCGCGCTTCTCAACCTGGGTGATCTCGGAAGGCACACCGATGACGATGCGGGGATGGACCAGCATCTTGCGATTGTGGGCCTTCTGGATGAAGTAATTGAGCATCTTCTCCGTGACTTTGAAGTCGGCGATGACCCCATCCTTCATCGGCTTGATGGCCACGATGTTGCCCGGAGTGCGGCCCAGCATCTCCTTGGCCTCTTTACCGACAGCCTC
>JASHQE010000063.1 GCA_030037705.1 Acidobacteriaceae bacterium
GCTTTTCGCCGTAGTCTGCACGATCCTCTCCGCGCATTTCTGATTCGACGATGCGCTTCCCAATCTCCCAATAGGTCGCGGTCATGACCGCATTGACGCTGCGTACCGATGCGGCACGGGCAGCTTGCAGCAGATTGACAATGCCGCTGTGAACATTGGCATATTCCGCGTCCGATTTGTCCAACTTCTCTCTCGGCATTTCACTCCAAGGTCATTCTAGTAGTCACCAGCTCCGGCGGAAGGCCCAATCCATGGAGGTAACCCGCGGAGTGTCGCTGGCCTCGGCGTAAACCCTCCGGTAAGCTCAGGAGAAGCCGGTTTAGCCGAGATGATCTTTGTGCATCCATGACGCACATAAAGGCTAGATGGCAAACTCCATTCTCCAAGAGAATCCGGCAGGATAGGAACATCAATCGGGCTGCCCGCCCACAGCACAGCCCGATCGCCCGAAGATGAATTTTTTGGCAGCATTTTGGCAGCAAATACTGCCGATTATGCCAGTTTTGCCGGTTTTGCCAACTCATAAGTGCCGCGCCGTCAATAACATAGGGTTGCACTCGCAACATGGCATGGAAGAGGTCGTCGGTTCGATCCCGACCAGGTCCACCAAATAACTCAACCATTTGGAAGCACCTCCTCTCTCCCCCTTATGGGCAACTTAGGGGCAAATTTCAAAAGCACTCCGCGGACCGGCTTCCGCGCCTCTGCCTCTCGATCGACCGCAACTCCCTCCATCCTCGCAGCTGGCATCACGACCACATCTTCATTATGAGTGTCGTGAATTGCAGCAACGCTTGGTGCCGGCGGTGGCTCCGGGTTGGGCGCAGGGGCGTGGCCCTCCTTCTTCGACAACTCCGCATGGATGGCATCGAGGGTCGTACGCACACTCGGGAGGAGGATCTGCTGATAGATGTTCTCCGTTGTGTCCGTCGTCTCATGCCGCATGAAGCCCTGGACGTCCTTGCTTGATCCCAACTTCTGGGCCAGCGTCGCAATCGTTCGCCGGATGACCTGGAATGTCAGATTCGGCAGTTCCAGTTCTTCGGCGAGCTTATGCAGAGTGCGCTTGCGGAAATTGCTCGGGTCGAGCGGCCCTCCGAAGCGCCCACCAAAGATGAACGCATCGGGCGTTACATCCTTGCGCTTGCTTTTCAAATCAATTCGCCATTCCTTTAACTTCTTGACCAGCTCTTCGGCGATTGGCACCTGCGAGGTGCTCCGTTTGGTCTTTCCGTACGGACGAACCTTTCCCCGGTAGTACGTCTCCGTGATATCCAGGAGAAGTGGTTCCACAAGGAGGCTCTGCCAGCGCAAGGCGACGACTTCGCCTGGCCGGAGAGCGTTCGACATGTCCAGCATCAGTAGCAGCCAGTCTCGAAGGCTCTTTTCAAGAAGTTTGTCGAGCGCGGCACGCAGCTGATCCCAGGTAAGAACAGTCTTATCGACTGGACGGAGGTTAGCCGGCACCTTCACCAAGCGCGCAGGATCCTTATCGAGGTAGTCCTGATCGACGGCCTCGGCAAAAATAGCGCGCATGTAAGAGCGCATCTGCACCACTCGGTCCTTGGAATGGGTTTTAGCTAGCTGATTGAGGTGATTCTGCAAAATGTACTTGTCGAACTTCTCGATCCGTACATCCTCAAACGGAGCGATCAGATCCGCCGTGATGATGAGTTTCTTCACCTTGGCAGTCTCTTCTCGCCAGTCCGCCTCTTTCAGTGGCAGGTAGCGGTTGCGGACAAACCATCCAAACGTAACAGTTCCATTCTTGACCTGTCCGTCTTCGGTGATTTGCCCCGTCGAGCGCGTAATCTCCTATGCCAGCTTCTCTCTTGCCTGAAATTTGCTCATCGCAGATTTCAGCCCAAGAATCACGGGCATTTTGACCGTCTTATGGGTGTTTGTCTCCGGGTCGAGAATAGTGCGGCGATAAAACCCGTACCACTTCTTTCCTCGGACTTCGACCCAACCCTTCTGATACGACGTTCCCATCTACTCCTCGTTTTCTGTGTGGGAGGAATAAGCGGGCCATGCCCATTTTACCGGCTCTTTCGCCCCGCCCGCCCGCAGCTCACCGCACGCGACGGCGAAGTTGACTGGCCTGTTCCCGCTGACTGAGAAATTCTTCGATCTTGCTAGTGCGATAGCGGAGAGCGCCGTCGCTCATGCGAATGACTGGCAGATAGGGCGTCCGCCTCGTCGAGTGATCCCAAACCCAATCCTTACTTACCTTGAGCATTTGGGCGACTTCCTCCGCTGTCAGGAGTGGATCCATTTCTAGAGTTGAAGCTGCTATCTGTAGCGACGCCATGACGGTGATTCCTCCAATGCCGTTTGGTGGTGGCTCGCCTTTACCACTGCGAGCCTACGCATCATTGGGCCATCACAGAATTCGGTCAAGTTTGCGCCGTCTGCGCTATATAGATCAGCCTCGAGTCGCCTTCGTCGGTGATCGCTATGTCAGAAACACTGCGGTTTCACGCAAATCAACCACAATTTCAAAATCTTTTCGCCTCGCTTGGGCCAATTGATTTTTGGGGTTCGGTACCATTCCTTTCCCGATCCGATCGCAGCCATCAAGGGCGTTTGCCCGACCGCTCTCTTTAAGGTTGAAGTATGCAAGCTAACGTCGTAAAACGAGTTCAAATTTTGAGGGGAGACCGCTACTGCGCGGTCGTGTTCAACGATCGCGGATGTATTCAACCCAATTGGGTCGTCTTCAATGGAAATCAAGAAAAGCATCCTGAGGGTTGCTACTACCTGGAGTGGCGAGAAAACGGACGACGAAAGCGTCGTTCCGTCGGCAAAGATGCGACTGTTGCCTTGGAGAGCAAGATACGCAAGATAAAAGAACTGGAGGCCCGCGCAGCAGGTTTAGAGGTTTTGGCACCTAAAGAAAATACGAAGAGATTGCAGCTGCGCTTCGCAATCTCTGAGTTTCTTGAAGAGATCAAACTTTCACGACAGGAAAAGACGTGGCGGGGCTATAAGGTAGCCTTTGGCTACTTCCTTCAATTTTGCAGCAAAAATTATGTTGAAGATATTCAGCGGATCGACCTTCTACGCTTTGCAGATTTCCTTCTTAAGAAAAAGCTCGCTTCTCGAACGGTATGTAACAAACTCAATTGCGTGATGACCTTCCTCAGTGCGCAGGGAATGCCCAGACCGCTTAAGAAGCACGACATGCCGCGGTTCGTTAAAAAGGAAGTCGAGATTTTCGAGGATGATCAACGGATCGACCTGTACCGCGTTTGCTCTTTGCAGCACCGGGTGCTCTACGACTTTCTGCTAATGACGGGGCTTAGAGAAAAGGAGGCATGTTACATCACCTGGGACAACATTCGTTTCGGAGCAAACGTCGTCGAGGTGCGTTGGAAGCCTCTGTTTAACTGGTCCCCGAAAAATTTCAAAGAGCGCGAAGTGCCCGTACCCGATCAGTTGCTTCAATCGCTCAGTTCCTATCGGAAGTCCCTCCCATCCAAGCGCTCAACTCCCGAATCTCTCATTTTCGGTACCAAGAGCGGAGATCCCGACTTGCATATGTTGCGCGGCCATAAAAGAAACGCCAGAAGGGCGGGATTGAAGCCTAAGAATTTCCGGCTTCATAAGTTCCGGGCCACGTTTGCGACGACTCATCTTCGAGCTGGTGTCGACATCAGGACAGTGATGACATGGATGGGACAGTCAACGTTTGAGAGCATTAGCCGCTATCTGAAGCCCGCCCGGACGGAAGAAGTGATCGACATGGTCAATCTGAGCTTTACTGGATCGACACTTGCTAAACAAAAGAAGATATCGGTGCCTGACTGATGAGGCGGCCCTTGTTGTAAGGCAATGCATCCATGAGCAGTTCCCCTCAAACTGCTCATGGACTATTGATCATCAGGCCATGTACAACATGCCTATGGTAGATTCCGTCTACTTTGGAATCCCTCCTGGAATCATCGATCTTAAACGAACGGGATCTCCATGCAATACCCGATAGGGTATGTCTTGCATATGATTCAAGTGGCTCAAAGGACGTAACGAGAGACTTCGGGTGCGCGCTCTAAGAACATGAAAAATCTCTGCTGTGGGCCATGCAATTTGGTCAAAATCAGATTTGAAACGCCGTCCGTTTAATTGGGCCATCCAAAATCGGTAACGGCATAGATCCTTGAATTCTCTATCGTTTGAGGTCGTAGGGTGCAGCTCAATAGCAATATCAACGTCGCCTAATCGCTCTTTCTCCGAGAGTATGCTGCCAAAGAGAACCGCGCTTGCAATTCTGTAGGCGTATGGATCTTTAGTACTAGCGTTGACCGCATGCATTCGATTTACAAAGTCCTTCAAAATGCGTTCGGCGGTCTTTCGCGTGATGGGTTGTACTGAAGAGGCATTTGCTAGCGCCAGACCAGGCGTAGCCACCTCATATGTTCCTCTATCCCCGCCTGAAAGGCTCTCTCTGCGTTCCAAGTAGCGCAGTTTGATCATTCTGCGAAGGAAAGCTTTAGCTTCGTCGGCGTCGATCTGCAAAGCTTTTTGGATGGTGATTAACCGAATAATTAAACCGTCGTATTCACGTAGGAAATTTCGCACTTGAATTGCAGGGTGGCCTGCGATGAGTTGGTTCTTAGTAAGGTTCATAGCGAGTCCCCATGAATATCTCCCAACCAGTGCTTATCGATCATTTTTCAGATTTCCAACAGTTCGCTTTGCTGTTTCAGGGCCTGCTTGTAAATCTTCTTGATCGAGACACCCAAGATTCGAGCGAACTTCAGCACGCGCAGAGCTTCTGTCCTATCTATGGCAAATTCATCCAAGATCATTTTGCTCCTCCATAGTTCCCGCAGCGAAGTGGAACGATAGAGAAGGTCTCATCGAATCGAAATTCGGTCAAATCGGGGACCAACACTCCATGACCGGAGGCTTTGCCTGTTGGAGCAGACCAAGATTGTTGGCAGGATGATGGTCGAGGCGGAGGGATTCGAACCCCCGATCCTCTGCTCCCAAAGCGATATCTATATAGTTTCCGCCGCTTACCCTGAAGTCCCCTTATTTACTCTGAGGTGCGTATTTGCTGGGGTTCCGGGCATTCACATTGCCGGAACTGATTCCCTGATTTACCCTCAATTCCTTTCTAGTGTCCCCACAAAAGTCCCCACAGTCGTGTGGGGCTTGGCTCGCGGCGCTCATGGCTTTTCTCCCGGTGAAAAAGGGTACAATCGGCCCCATGAGCAGGCCAGAGCCCATTCTCCCCGAGGAAGAGCGCAGGATACTGCTTGAGGTCTACGAAAACCCCTCCAAGCAACTCGACACCTTCTATTTCACCGACACGCTGCACTTCGCTGGTATGGCTAATCCCAGCGCCACGCGGGCTACGCCGGAGTACGGGACCGCGTTTAAGAAGATACTGCGAACTGTCGAGTCGCTGGTGGAGCAGGGGCTCATCGACGGCAAGCAACTCCAACACGTCAATCTCGGGATGTACTTCACGGACCTGAAAATCAAGTTCGCAGGCAAACAGGTCGCAATCCGGGAAAAGAGGTGCATCGAGGAGTTGGAGAAGGTGCCGGAACTCCTCAAGGCTGTCGAGGAGATTCGAAATAGAAGAGACGAGAAGTGATTCTAGCGCCGACCTGCTCCCAACCTTTCGCGGCTCTACGACCCCGGCGACCTCCGCCACACCGTCGGAATGCGCATCCTGGTCCACGCATTCCAGCGGCCGGAGGGCTGGATCGTCCAGTGCCTCGCCGACAACGCAGGACCACCATTGCGCCGCAGTCGCGCCTGGTCAGCTACGAATCGGTCTTGCGGCTGCTGCGGTACTTCGGAGCCAGCGAAGAGGAAATCGCAGAGATGGAGCGCGACCTTCACAGCTGGGGCCATGGTGACCTGTGGGTTGATCTGATCCCCGATCGCAAGAACTTACTCCGCGTGCACGCACTCTGGAATGAAGGCCTTACGCCACCTGATACCCTCTTGCCATGTGCGGCCCGGTACGTACGGTTTTTGTCGACCCAGACCCTTTACGCTCACTTTCACATCCCTGATCCGCGGCCCAAAGAGGCTACCGACATCGCGCCCAATCATCGATTTTGTAAACAGCCGCAGCAATTTTGCATTCGGATGGAACGCGTTTTGCGTTATTCCTAGAGGATTGCCCGCTCACTTGCGGGCTTTGATGCAGTTCTGAGGGTGGTCGGAGGACCCGAAACGATGGTCGAAATGGGCATGACGCAAAGAGCGTGTGGTGCGATGCGACTAGGGTTGATCGGTTTGACTGCTGTTGCGTTGCTGGCCTCGGGGATAGCAGTGCGGGCGCAAGATACGGCGGCCGGCGTTGCGCAGCCGAAGATGATGCCGAAGGATGCAGACCCGGACTGGGAGGTGGTGACAGTGAAGCCGAGCGATCCCAATGACAACGGGCACCAGCGCATTCGCTTTCACGGACAGCATGTGATGCTTCTTGACCATACGGTAGAGGACATCCTGCTGATTGGTCACGGGGTGCAAAAGAGCCAGCTTGCGGGCGAGCCGAATTGGGTGAAGACGGAGCGGTGGGACGTGGACGGCATTTCGGATATAGAGGGTCAGCCGAGCATGCAACAGTTGCAGGAGATGATGCAGGAGCTCCTTGCGGAGCGATTCGGTTTGAAGCTGCATCACGAGCGGCGGGTGATGCCTGTGTTTGCGCTGACGGTGGCGAGGGACGGACCGAAGTTAGCTTTGAATTCGAGCGATCCGAACGGGTGGATGGATCAGCAGAACAACATGTCCAACGGCCGGGATGTGGAGGCACTCAAGAATACGTCAATGTCGGACCTGGCATTGATCCTGCAGTTTCGTGTGGACCGGCCGGTGGTTGACGAGACGGGGTTGAAGGGGAGGTATGACTTCAAGCTGCAGTGGACGACGGACGAGGCGCGGGATCCGGCACCAGATGCGCCGCCAGGATTGTTTACGGCCATTCAGGAGCAGATCGGGCTGAAGCTGGAGCCGGCGAAGGCTCCGGCGGATGTGCTGGTCATCGATCAGGTGGAGAGGCCGGAAGCGAACTAAGACACAAGGCGGGCCAGCATAACCGGCATTCCGAGCGAATTATCGCCCACTCGGAAGTTACAGAGTAGTGATTCCCGCAGTTGCCAACTAAAGCGCCGGACTTCCGCCCGACCCCTTGCCAGCTTTGAGAAAATGCTCGACTGTTCAGCTCGTTCAAATCAGGCGGGAGGCGAGCCTACAGAACACCTGCTGAATTCAGCAGAGCCCTGGGCTATGGAGATGTGGAAAGCAAACAACGCTTCCCACATCCCCACAGCCCCGACTACGACGGCGGCGAGATATACTCGCCCACAAACCTGAA